>JAHZNX010000256.1 GCA_020028375.1 Betaproteobacteria bacterium
AAGATTTCCGGCAAGAAGTAACCGCAGGTAAACGCAGATAAACGCGGATCGAGAACATGGCAAAAGTCACCATCAAGGTCAATGGCAAGAATTACACAAAGGCGGTCGAGGACCGCATGCTGCTCGTGGATTTCCTGCGCGACGAGCTGAGGCTCACCGGCACGCACGTCGGCTGCGATACCAGCCAGTGCGGCTGCTGCACCGTGCACATCGACGGCCGGGCGGTGAAATCGTGCTCCGTGCTCGCGGCGCAGGCGAACGGGACGAGCATCGTGACGATCGAGGGAATGGCGAAGAAGGGCAAGCTGCACCCGATCCAGCGCGCGTTCTCGGAATGCCACGGGCTGCAGTGCGGTTTCTGCACGCCGGGCATGATCATGGCGACGGCGGGGCTGCTGAAGGACAACCCCAATCCCACCGACGATGAGATCTACAAGGGGCTCGAGGGCAATCTCTGCCGCTGCACCGGCTACATCAACATCGTCAAGGCGGTGAAGATGAGCGCGAAGCTCCTGCGCGGCAAGAAGCACTGATCACGCGGCCGGGACGCCATCGGCCGCCGCTCCCCGCGGCCCGGTGCGGCGACCGGGTATCGTGGGTAGACCCGGCCTCGCGCCGTTCGGGATCTTCCATCCTGTGACTCCAACCCAAGACTCCGCGGCGGCAGCCAGTCCCGGCAGATATTCCGCCGTCACGTGGGCTGTCATCGGGCTGGCGCTCGTACTCTATTACCCGCAGTTCAGCACGTCCTACGGGGGGACGGCCATATTCCTGCTGGCCGGGGACTGCATGTTGCAGGGAGAGCGGCTGGCGGCGTGCTCTCCCGGCTATTCGTACCCGCCGTTTTTCGCTTTTTTCATGATCCCCCTCTCGCTCCTGCCGCTGTGGGCCGGGAAACTGGCCTGGTACGGGGTTGTGATCGCTACCACCTACGGCTGTTTCAGGATATGCGAAACGCTGACGATCGGGTCATTCGGGGTGACGCGGAAGGAGTTGGTGTGGGTGAGACTCTTCACCTTGGTCCTGAGTTTCAAATTCGTGCTGGCTGTATTCGCGAACCAGGCCTATGACAGCCTCGTCTTCTTCTTCCTTCTCGTGGGGTTATACGGCTTGTCGGAGAACAAGACTCTCCTGGGCGCGTTCGGGCTCGCCGCCGCCGCAGCGCTGAAGGCGACGCCGCTCCTGATGCTCCTGTATCCCCTGCTGCATCGGAAATGGAAACTCTTCGCGCTGGGCGTGGGGCTGTGCGCGGTCCTTTCCCTCCTGCCGGACGTCCTTTTCCCGCCCAGCCCTCCCAACGCCGGCTATCTGCGGACATGGGTGGTGGGGTTCGCGGGCGGAGGGCTCTTAGGGACAAGCCCGGCGGAGGGATACTCGCAGTTCTTTCAAGGCTCGAGTAATCTCAACCAGTCACTCAAGGCCTTCGTATACCGCCTGGTGGATCCACGCGACCTGCCATGGGGGGATTTCACCGGGCAGGCGCAGGTGATCCTCAACGCCGTGTACCTTGTCTATTGCCTGACGGCGCTCGCGATCCTCCTGCGATCGGCGAAGGCGGAGGGCGCCCATCTGTGGGGCGCGTCGGTCGTGGTCATCAGCATGTTGATGCTGTCGCCGATATCCAGTAAATCCCATTTCGTCGCCCTGCTGCTGCCGCACATGGCGATCGTCGCCTATCTGCTGAAGCACCGGGAAGTGTGGGCTCGCGCCGTTCCGCTCTTGTGCGCAAGCTTTGTCCTGAACGTGCTCGCCTCGCGGTGGCCAGCGGGACGCGGGCTGTCGGAGAAGATGATGTCCCTGGGGAGCATCACGATCGCCACGCTGTTGCTGCTGGCCGTCGTGGCAGTGATCGTCTTCCGGAGAGAGAAGGACGCGAAGCGTTAATCCGCGAGCTCGAAGATCGCGTCCACCGCGACCGGGACGTTGCCGCGCAGCGCGGCGACCCCCAGGGCGGAGCGCGAGTGACGGCCCGCCTCGCCCAGCGCCTGCACCATCAGGTCGGAGCAGCCATCGAGGACCTTCGGCTGCTCGAAGAACCCGGGCGCCGAGCTCACGTAGCCGCAGATCCGCACGCAGCGCTTCACGCGCGACCAGTCGCCGCCGACCGCGGCCTTCACCTGAGCCAGGATGTTGAGGCCGCACAAGCGGGCCGCCGCCTGAGCATCCTCGACCGTGACCTCGTTGCCGACGCGTCCGGTAAACGCGTACTTGCCGTCGCGCACCGGCGCCTGCCCGGCGATGAAGACCAGCCCTTTCGCGATCACAGACGGCACATAGTTGGCGGCCGGCGATGGCGCATCGGGCAGCGTCAGGCCGGCCTTGGCCAGCCGGGCTTCGGCATCCATGCTCATGGCGGTTAGACGTCCTCGTCCGGGGAGCGGAAGCGGGCCGCGCTGAAGTCCACGGTCAGGGCGGCAAGCGCGAGCACGAGTATCGCGCCGGTCACGGTGAGGATCTGATCGTTCGCCAGGTCCTTGATGTCGATCGTGAGCATGCGCGTCAGCGCCGTGATCGCGACGTAGATCAGGAAGCGCACCGGCAGGCGGTGGGTCTTGAAGTAGATCCCGACCATCGCGCCGATCTCGAGGTAGATGAACAGCAGCAGGATATCGTGGAGCTGGGCGCGTTCGTGCTGCATCACGTCGACGAGGTAGAAGTGCCCCGCCGACCACACCACGGTGCCGCCGATGACGAACAACGCAAGCAGGTGAAAGCACTTGACCAGTGTTCCGCCAAAAGCCTCGATCTTGGCAATCATCGCCGCTCCTCCCTAAGTGCCCCTAACATGAATGATATATGGGGTGCAGGCGCCGCGCGGCGCGCCGCGGTTCCCGCGGCTGCTTGGCGCCGCAGCGCGGGCAGTACAGGTCCTTCTTGCCGAGCGGCTGGCCGCATTCGAAGCACCGGCGGAGCAGATTCATCGAGATAACTTGTCCTCGAACCAGTTCCACATCTCCGCCACCACCAGCGTGAGGTAATCGCGCTGGCAGTGCTGCGCGCCGCCTTCCTCGGCGGTGAAGACGCGGAACGTCTTGTCCTTCGAGCCGCAGGCGTCGAACTGCTCCCGCGCGTCGGCGAGCGGAATCTGCTCGTCGTCCGCCCCGTGCACCAGCAGGAACGGACAGCGCATCTTCTGCATCACGCCGTCGAGCCTGAACGGCTCGAGCTTCTTCAGCGCTTCGTCGAGGGATTTCGCGCCCATGATCCACTCGATGTGGTGCCCGGGCACCGAGAGCGCGGTCTTGAAGGAGGCGGCGATGCGCTTCTTCCAGGTGTCATGGTAGTCCCACTGCGCGCCCCAGGCGATGCAGGCGGCGAAGCGCGGCTCCATCGCCGCGCAGCGCGGCGCGTAGTAGCCGCCGAGGCTGATCGCGACGATGCCGATTCGCTTCGGGTCCACGTCGGCGCGCTTCTCGAGCCAGTTGATGCAGGCGCTGCCGGCGACTTCGTAGTCGTGGCGCAGGTAGTAGTTGCGGAAGCGGATTGCCTCGCCGGTGCCGGGACCGTCCATCACCAGGCACGAGATGCCGCGCTTGACGAGGTCGGGCACGCCGCGCACGAACTGGATTTCCTTGGTGACGTCGAGCCCGTCGAAGAACACCACACAGGGAGCGTGCCTGCCCTTCGCGTTCTGCGCGTGCACGAAGTAGCCGGGCAGGCTGCCGTTCTCGTACGGGACCTCGACGATCTCGATC
>JAHZNX010000257.1 GCA_020028375.1 Betaproteobacteria bacterium
CGTTCCATCCACCACACCGGCGCAAGCACGACCCCGGCAAGCACGAGGGCCACCGGTCCCTTCATCAAAAAGCCAAGTCCCGCTGCCAGTCCGGCGAGCAGCCATCGTCGTTCGAACGCGGCGGTGATGGTGAGGGTCACGAAAAAGGCCAGCGGCAGGTCGGGCAGCGCCAGGCGCGCCATGACGAAGTAGCCGAAGCAGGTTGCGGCAATTGCGCCGGCCAGCCATCCCACCTCGTCATGGCCGGTGATGCGGCGGCCGGCGGCGTAGGTGACAAACGCGAGGCCTGCTCCGGTCAGAGCCGACCAGGCCCTCGCCGCCCACTCGCTCACGCCGACGACGACATACGTGATGGCGGTGAGCCAGTAGTAGAGCACCGGCTTCTGCCAACGATACTGGTAGTTGTAATGCGGTGTGAGCCAATCGCCGCTCTCGACCATTTCGCGGGATGACTCGGCATAAAACGCCTCATCCGAATCGCTGATGGCCGCGCGACCAAGGCCGAGGAAGAAGGTGAGAAAGCACAGAAAAAGCAGAAAGATGGCCGACCGACGCACGGGACGCCATTGTACAAGTCTGCGTCCAGGGTGTCGAGCGCATTGCGCAGCGGACGGGGCAACTGGTCGTCAGCGGGTAGCAGCGCCGGCCACTCGGGCCGCAGGATGCGGAGATAGAGCCTCGCGGAGAAAAACGCCACCTTCAGGCCGTAACTGGTCGTGGTGTAGCGGTGCGTCTTCGGGATGCGATGGATGAGTCCTTTGAGCCGGAGCCGGCGCAAGTCATAGGTCATTTGAGTCGTAGAGTACGGCCGGCCGAAGAGCGCTTCCACCTGTGGGCGGAGGTCGCGGTTGCGGAAGCCGCGTGGCAGATGCGTGAAGGCCGTGATCGCTTGGAAGAGCGCCATCACGCGCGGGTCGCCGAAGCGGAGGGCCGAGGTCCGCTGGCCCGCTTCGACGGTGGGCCGCTGGAGCCGGTCGAGCGCATCCTGCGTCAGCACGCACTGGTGGCTGACGCGTTCGACTTCCAGGAGCTTGCGATTGACTTGGTCGCCGAGGTCCCGCAAGTGCGAGAGATTCGGCACCGCTTTGGCGACGTAGAAGTCTGTCGGGTTGTTGATCGTCGTTTCCGTGCGGAGCGCGCGTTGCTCTTTGAAGTATTGCTTCACGTGCGAGGACTTGTACTCGATGTGGAGACTGGGCTCGACCCCATCGGTGATCACGCGGGTGCGGTAGCCCCAGGCCGGGGGCGGCGTGCGTCGCGTGATGCGGTGCGGAAAGAGGAGGCCGACGCGGTCGGGCCGCCCGAGGTCCAGATTCTCGCGGATCACGGCTTCGAAGAAGTGGCGGCCCTGCACCGGACGGGCAAACACCTGCGTGAGACTGACCTCCACTTGCTGGAGCGCGAGCCGGTGCGTGTAGCCGGCGGCCCGATCGACCGCCGTCAGCGGTGCCGGCAGCCGCGCCGTCCAGCGATCAAAGAATGCCTGCACGTCAGCCGGCCCGAGGCGATCGCAGATCGCTTGCAGACGCGTCGGGTCGGCGGACGCGAGGAACCCATTGTCGAGGCTGTCAAACGCGAGGTCGACGCGCCGCAGCTGTTGTTTCACCCACTCGTGGCCGTTGAGACACAGCTTGATCGGATAGGGCAGATACGTCCCAAACTTCAGGAACGCGGGGCCCCACTCCAGATCCTGCAGGTAGAAGTAGTAATGGTTGACGGCGACCGACTGGCGCGAGAAGTCGAAGGTGACGCCGCCCTGGGACCCCGATCGCTTGTGCGCTTTGAACGCCCGCATCTTCTCTTGCGCCACGCCGATCACCACCACGCCGTCGGCGAGCGGCCGACGCGCGCGGTAGTCGGCGACCACGTCGTCTTTGCGTTGGCCGCGCTCGAACGTGATCAGCGGAACGTCTTGCGTGGTCGCGTAGGCCTTGATCGCGCCGACGAAGCGATTCAGCATGGGCGCGAACAACGCCGGCGACGGGATCGGATGGCCCAGATGATCATGGAGGAAGTAACACAGCCCGCCAGACGTTTGCAGCTTCGGCATGTAGGCGTGTAGGTACAAGCGGTCCAGACACCGAATGGACAGGGTCACGTGGTCGCGAATAAGCTCGTGGACGTTGGGCATCGGCGGCTCCTTTGGCGAGGAAATCGCTCGATGCTACTCCACGCGGAGTACGCCGGCGTCTCTGACGGCGGCGCCAACCCTTTACTCCCAGTGAAGCTGCGCCTCAGACCGACGTCTTCGCTCTTCACTCGACGGTTTGAGGCGCAGCTTCACTGGGAGCCCGTCCGAGTAATCGGTGTGAAAGTCACTTCGCCTCGTTCTGCGCGCGTCCAGACTCCGGCGAGTGGTCCATCGCGGCCCTCAGCGAGGGTGACGAGTGGGTGTCCCTCGACGAGATCGGCGAGCCCGAGGGGCGATTCGGCCGTCCGATCATTGGCACAGGCGATACATCTTCAAAATGTTATGCGTCGTGCACACCAGCGACCATTCACCTTGGACCTTCGCGAGCCCACGCAAGAGGAACTGGCGAAAACCGCGCGCCTGCTTGATCTGCCCGATCACCGGTTCCACGATCGCCTTGCGTGCGGCATAGACCGCCGCGCCCGCCTGCGTGTGCAACTTGCGGGTCATCCGATCAGTGCGCGTCGCGGTCGCCGGCAGCGGGCCGCGCGGACAGGGCCCCGGTCGCTCCCCATGTTTCTGCTTCCGTGTCGAGATGTACGCGTCGATCTTCGTGGCGGCGATCGCGGCCAAGTTCTCGTCCGAGCAATAGCCGGCGTCGGCGAGGAGCACGGCTGGCATATCGCCCGATTGCTGGGTGATGGTGGCGAGCATCGGCACGAGTTGTTTCTTGTCGTTCGTCTGCTGCGTGACGGCTTGGCCCACAATCAGTTGCAGCTCGTCCACGGCGACCTGCGCGTTGTAGGCTTGCACGAACCCGTCGGGCCCTTTCATGATCCGCGATTCCGGATCCGTGAAGTTGTATTGGGCTTTCGGATCGGGTTTGGCCGACTCAGACGGCTGACCCGCCGCGCCGGCCTCGGCTTTCGCCCGTTCCTTCAGGACTTTTTTCGCCTCACGAATGCGTGCCAGCCGACTCTCACGGCGTTGCAGTTCGGCTGGCAGTTCGTTGCCGCGCCGGCCCGCCCCGTACTGCGCGTCCTCGGCGGCGTCCGTCGCGTCCGCACGGGCGAGCAACTCCTTCACCTCGGCCCGCAGCTCCCGTTGCTTCTCGCCCATCCGTTGGTAACTCATCGCCTTGTGCTTCGACGCATTGGCTTTGACCTTCGTCCCATCGAGCGCCACCAGCCCGAGCCGTGGCGCACCCGTGGCGCGGGCCAGTTCCAGGACTTGCTCGAAGAGGCCGGTCAACGCGGCCAAGTGCGTCTTTCGAAAGTCGGCGATCGTGCGGAAGTCCGGCTCGTTGCCGGCCGCCAGCACGCGGAACCCCACGTCTTCGGCCAACCGGCGCTGGATGCGACGCGACGAGAAGATCCCGACGCAGTAGGCGTACACCAGCACCTTCGTCATCATCACCGGATGATACGGCGGGTAACCGCGGTCTTCGTCTTCATAGACGCTCATGATCGCCGACAGGTCCAAGGCATCGACCACGTCGCTCACGAAGTACACCAGATGATCGTCGGGCAACCAGTCGCGCAGGCTCGGCGGCAGCAGCAGATCCTGCTCGGGCACGTACGAGCGATAGGTTTTCGCCATCGCTCGCAGTGTAGTACATCTCCACCGGCGCGCAGCAGGAGAATGACAATGTCACAGACGATTACTCGGACACGCTCCTAGAAAACCCCAGGCGTCTCCACTCGCAGACGCATCGTTCCTCCGGTGTCAGTTGACTCATCGCCCTTGTGAACGAGTTGTCTTGCTCATGCGCACGCCACTGGCCAGGTTTCGCCAGGATAGGCTTCTGCTCCTTCTGTCCCATCCTCATCGGAATCACGTACTTCTAGTGACCTCATCACCGACCTGTCGTCACGTTACTGCGTGTCCACGTTTATTCGAACCGTAGGTAGGCCCAGGACACCTCATCGCCAGCGTGCATATGTGAACGGGTCGGTGCATGTCGGCGGCTCATAAAAACACACAATCA
>JAHZNX010000258.1 GCA_020028375.1 Betaproteobacteria bacterium
CGGCGCATCGCGGCGCGCTCGGTCGCCGCGCGCATCGCCTCCGAGCTCGCGAGCCCGCTCGGCCACGCCGTCGGCTACAAGGTGCGCTTCTCGGATCGCATTTCGCCCGACACCTACATCAAGGTGATGACCGACGGCATCCTGCTCGCCGAGACCCAGGGCGACCGGTTGCTGCGTGCCTACGACACGCTCATCATCGACGAGGCGCACGAGCGCAGCCTCAACATCGATTTTCTGCTGGGCTACGTGAAAGAGCTGCTGGCGCGGCGCCCCGATCTCAAGCTCATCGTCACCTCCGCTACCATCGATGCCGAGCGCTTCTCCCGGCACTTCGGCGGCGCGCCGGTGATCGAAGTGTCGGGACGGGTCTACCCGGTCGAGGTGCGCTATCGCCCGCGGCGCTCGTCCCTCACCCCCGCCCCTCTCCATCCCTCACCCCCGCCCCTCTCCCGAGCGGAGAGGGGAGGCTCGAGATCCCCTTCTCCTCTTGGGAGAAGGGCATGGGATGAGGGGACGGGAGAGGGGGGATTCCAGCATTCCCTTCGCCCTGACCGGGGCACGGGAACGGAAACTCGGATGGACGGCGATGACGAGCAGGACCTCGACGACGCCATACTCGACGCCGTCGACGAGCTCGCGCGCGAGCCGGGCGGCGGCGACATCCTGGTGTTCCTGCCGGGCGAGCGCGAGATCCGCGAGGCTGCGGACGCGCTGCGCGGGCACCATCCAGGCGGCGTGGAAATACTTCCGCTCTACGCCCGGCTCTCATTCGAGGAACAGCAGCGCGTGTTCCGCACGGGCGGCGCGCGCCGCATCGTGCTCGCGACCAACGTCGCCGAGACCTCTCTCACCGTCCCCGGCATCCGCTACGTGGTGGACACGGGGCTCGCGCGCGTCAACCGCTACAGCTTCCGCAACAAGGTCGAGCAGCTGCAAGTCGAGCCGGTGTCGCAGGCTTCCGCGAACCAGCGCGCCGGGCGTTGCGGGCGCGTGGCGGCGGGCGTGTGCATCCGGCTCTACACCGAGGAGGACTACCGCGCCCGCCCGCCGTACACGGACCCGGAGATCCTGCGCTCTTCGCTCGCGGGGGTCATCCTGCGCATGAAGGCGCTGGGGTTGCCCGACGTCGAGCGCTTTCCGTTCCTGGACCCTCCGGCCCCGCGCATGGTCGCGGACGGCTACCAGCTGCTCGCCGAGCTCGGCGCCGTGGACGATACGAACGCACTGACCGAGATTGGACGGCGGCTCGCGCGTTTTCCCATCGACCCGCGTGTCGCGCGCATGATCATCGCCGGGGGGCACGAGCAGTGTCTCGCCGAGATCCTGGTGATCGCGGCGGCGCTGGAAGTGGGCGATCCGCGCGAGCGCCCGTTCGAGCGCGCCGAGGCGGCGGACAAGGCCCACGAACGGTTTCACGACGAGCAGTCGGACTTTTTCGCACTGCTCAAGCTGTGGGACCATTTCGGGGACGCCGTCGAGCACCGCAAGTCGAACCGCAAGCTCGCGCAGGAGCTGCACGCGCAGTTCCTGTCGCAGAGGAGGCTGCGCGAGTGGCGCGACGTGCACCGCCAGCTCGCCGCGCTCGCGGGCGAGATGAGCCTGCGCGTGAACCCGCGGCCCGCGACCCGCGAGCAGGTGCACCGCGCGCTCATCGCCGGGCTGCTCGGCAACATCGGCTGCAAGGGCGAGGAAGCGGGCGAATACCTCGGCGCGCGCGGCATCCGCTTCGCGCTCTTTCCCGGTTCGGGGCTGCGCAGGAAGCAGCCGAAGTGGGTAGTGGCCGCGGAGCTCGTCGAGACCACGCGCCTCTACGCGCGCTGCGCCGCGCGCATCGAGCCCGAATGGGTCGAAGCCGCCGCGGGCGATCTCGTGAAGAAGCACTACTTCGACCCGCACTGGGAGAAGGAGCATGCCCGGGTTTCCGCCTACGAGCGGGTGACGCTCTACGGATTGACGCTGGTGCCGCGGCGCCCCGTGCATTACGGCCCGATCAACCCGAAGGAGGCGCGCGAGGTTTTCATACGCGGCGCACTGGTGGCGGGCGAGTTCGACACCCGCGCGCCGTTTCTCGCGTGGAACCGCGGCCTGCTGAAGGAAATCGAGGCGCTCGAGCACAAGGCGCGCCGGCGCGACGTGCTGGTGGACGACGAGGCGATCTACGCCTTCTATGACGGCGTGGTGCCGGAGGGCATCGTCAACGGCGCGGGCTTCGAGGCCTGGCGGGCGGAGGCAGAGCGGGGAAGCCCGCGGCTCCTCTACATGACCCGCGAGTACCTCATGCGCCACGCGGCGGCGGCCGTCACCGAGGCGCAGTTCCCGGACCGCATCGAGGCGGGCGGCGCCGGGCTGAAGCTTGCGTACCGGTTCGAGCCCGGGCATTCCCTCGACGGGGTGACGGTCACGGTGCCGCTGCACGCACTCAATCAGCTGGCGGCGGAGCCGTTCGAGTGGCTGGTGCCGGGGCTCATCCGGGAGAAGGTGGCGCAGCTATTCAAGGCGCTGCCGAAGCAGTTGCGGCGCCACCTCGTTCCCGTGCCGCAGCACGTCACGGCATTCCTCACGGAATGCGAGGAACGAGAAACGAGAAACGAGAAACGGGAAGCGCTGGCAAGTGCGTTAGCACGTTATGTCCAGCGTGCGACTGGGGAGCCCATATCCCCCGATTCATGGGAGCACGCGGACGTGCCAGCGCACTTATTGATGAATTTCCGCGTGGTGGACGATGCCGGCCGCGAGCTGGCGGCGGGTCGCGACCTCGCCGCGCTCAAGGAGCAACTGGGCGAGGCCGCGCAGCTGACATTCGCCACCGCGGGGACCGGCATCGAGAAGGGCGGCATCCGCGCGTGGGATTTCGGCGAGCTGCCGGTTGAGATCGCGTTCACGCGGGCAGGACGCCGGATCACCGGTTATCCGGCCCTGGCGGACGAGGGCGAAAGCGTCGCGATCCGCCTGTTCGACACGCGCGTGGCGGCGGGCTCGGAAATGCGCGGGGGAGTGCGGCGCCTGATGCGACTCGCTCTCAAGGAGCAGATGAAGCAGCTCGAGAAGCACCTCCCAGGATTCGCGCAAGCGGCACTCGCCCTGCGCGGGCTCGCCCCGGCCGACGACTGGAAGGAAGACCTCCTCACCGCCATTGCGGACCGCGCCTTCATCGGCGAGGACGAGCTACCGCGCGGCGCGGAGGCATTCGACGCGCTCAAGCAACGGGCCCGGGCGCGGCTTCCCGCGGTACGGGAAGCCGGCTGCCGCCTGTTTGCGTCCATCGCGGACGAGCACCAGCGCGCGCAGCAGAAGCTTGCGGCAGCCGCAAGGTCGATCCCGCAACCGGCGGCGGATGTCCGCGCCCAGCTCGCGCGGCTGGTGTTCAAGGGTTTCCTGGGCGCGACGCCATGGGAGCGGTTGCACGACCTGCCGCGCTACCTTAAAGCAGCGCAGCTGCGGCTCGACAAGTTCTCCAGCGACCCGGAGCGCGACCAGCGCCACGCCGCAAACATCGCCGAACTGTGGCGCCGCTATGAGGAACGCGCATCGAGGCAGCGCCGGGCGGGCACAACCGACGCCCGGCTGGAGGATTTCCGCTGGCGCATCGAGGAGTTGCGGGTATCGTTGTTTGCGCAGGAACTCAAGACGCCATACCCGGTTTCCTACAAA
>JAHZNX010000259.1 GCA_020028375.1 Betaproteobacteria bacterium
CTCGACATCGAGACCCCCGGCAAGGAGCAACGCAAGAGCAATATCTACAAGGGGGTCATCACCCGCGTCGAACCGAGCCTCGAAGCCGCCTTCGTCGACTACGGGGCCGAGCGCCACGGCTTTCTCCCGTTCAAGGAGGTCGCCCGCGCCTATTTCAAGCCCGGCGTCGATGTCGGGCGCGCCCGCATCCAGGACGCCCTCGAGGAAGGCCAGGAGCTGATCGTCCAGGTGGACAAGGACGAGCGCGGCACCAAGGGCGCGGCGCTCACCACCTTCATCAGCCTCGCCGGGCGCTATCTGGTGTTGATGCCGAACAACCCGCGCGGCGGCGGCGTGTCGCGCCGGGTCGAGGGCGAAGAGCGCAACGAGCTGCGCGACGTGATCGATCAGTTGCCGGTGCCGGAGGGCATGAGCGTGATCGGCCGCACCGCCGCGATTGGCCGCGCGCCCGAGGAGCTCAAGTGGGACCTCGACTATCTCCTGCAGCTGTGGCACGCCGTCGAGGGCGCGGCGAAGCAGCAGAGCGGGGCGTTCCTGATCTACCAGGAATCGAGCCTTGTGATCCGCGCCATCCGCGACTACTACCACCAGGACATCGGCGAGGTCCTGATCGACACCGAGAGCGTTTACGAGCAGGCGCGGCAGTTCATGAGTCACGTCATGCCGCAGAACGTCAATCGCATCAAGCTCTACCGCGACGACGTGCCGCTGTTCTCGCGTTTCCAGATTGAGCACCAGATCGAGACCGCGTATTCGCGCTCGGTAAATCTTCCCTCCGGCGGCTCGGTCGTCTTCGACCACACCGAGGCGCTGGTGTCGATCGACGTCAACTCCGCGCGCGCAACGCGCGGGGCCGACATCGAGGAAACGGCGTTCCGCACCAATCTCGAGGCCGCGGAGGAGACCGCCCGGCAGTTGAGGCTGCGCGACCTGGGCGGGCTCATCGTGATCGATTTCATCGACATGGAAAGCGGCCGCAACCAGCGCGAGGTCGAGACTTGCCTGCGCGATTCGCTCAAATACGATCGCGCCCGGGTGCAGATGGGCAGGATCTCGCGCTTCGGCCTGATGGAGCTCTCGCGCCAGCGCCTGCGCCCCTCGCTGGGCGAGACTGCCCATAATCCCTGCCCGCGCTGCCACGGCACCGGCCACATCCGCGGCACCGAATCCACCGCGCTGCACATCCTGCGCATCATCCAGGAAGAGGCGATGAAGGAGAACACCGGCGCGATCAATGCCCAGGTGCCGGTCGACGTCGCGACCTTCCTCTTGAACGAGAAGCGGGTCGACTTGCAGCTGGTCGAGGCGCGCCACCGGGTCTCGGTCATGCTGATCCCCAACGTGCATCTCGAAACGCCGAACTACACGGTGACGCGGATGCGCCACGACGACCTCAAC
This sequence comes from Betaproteobacteria bacterium, assembly GCA_020028375.1. Taxonomy (GTDB): domain Bacteria; phylum Pseudomonadota; class Gammaproteobacteria; order Burkholderiales; family SG8-41; genus SG8-41. The sequence goes on from JAHZNX010000259.1 coordinate 1,399, forward strand.
AAGACCGAGCCGCTGCCCGCGAGCTACAACCTGGTGGAAGCGCCGGCCGAGGAGCAGAAACCGGCTGCGGGAACCCCCGAGGCCGCGCCGCCGCGGCCTGAGGCTGCGGTCAAGGGCATCACTCCGCAGCAGCCGGCCCCGGTGCCGGTGGCGAGGGAGGCAAGGCCGGAGCCGCAGCCACATCCCCGGTCCGCAGCGCCCGCGGAGCAACCGTCGATCATCGGCAAACTGTTCGGCTGGATTAAGCGCAAGCCCGTTGAGGAAGCGCCCCTGCCGGAAGTCGCGCGGCCGGCACCCACCCACGGCCCGCGCCGCGGTCGCCACGAGCGCGGTGAGCGCGAGGACCGGCCGATGCAGCAGGGCGGGCAACGCCAGCGCCAGCCCCAGCCGCCGCAGCAGCATGGCCAACGGGACGGCGGCCGCCAGCGCGGCGAGCAGCAGCGCCACGAGCAACGGCGTCAGGAACCGCCCCGCCACGAACAGCCGCAGCAGCAGCGCCCTCATCCGCAGCGTGACCAGGCGCAGGCCGAAGCGCGCTCGCCTTCCCATCCGCAGCAGCCCGCGCGCGAGCATGCGGGGGAGCAGCGCGAAGGGCGTGGCAGGAGACGACGCAGGGGGGGTCGCGACCGTTACGAGCAGCGTCAGCAGGAAGCCGGCGGCGGGTCCGGTCGCGCCCAGCAAGCCGAGCGGCAACCCGCGCGGCCGGAGGCCGAGCGCACGGAGCAGCATACGGCGCCGGGGGCAGGAACCGCTTCTTTGGCAGGAAGCGCAATGGCCGGTTTTGCGGCATCTACCGGCGTAGTCGACGCGGCCCCACCGCCCTCCTCCCTTGAAACCGAGGTGGTGCGCGAATTCGAGCCGCGCGCGTCCGAGTCAGTAGCGCCGGTGCCCTCCGGGCCCGGCTACGCTCCGGCCGAGCCGGTCAGGATCGAGTGGCCGACGGACCTCGTGCAGGTCGAATCGGATCCGGCGAAGGTCCAGCCCGCCGAGCAGACGGAGATCGTGCAGCAGCCGGTGCAGCGGCCGAAGCGCGTGCGCGAGCCCGCGCAGCCCATGGGCCAGGAACCCCTGGTTCAGATCGAGACCGGCCAGGCCGACGCAGCACCCGCCGGCGTCGAGGACAAAGGGAAAGAAACCGCCCTGCCCGGCTAACGGATCAGCCCGCGCAGGTGTGCGAGCAAGCCCTGTGACGCCTCCTCGACCATGTCGAGCACGCGTTCGAAACCCTGTTCGCCCCCGTAATAAGGATCGGGGACCTCGCGCAGCGCGACGTTCGCGCCGAACTCCATGAAGAGCTTGAGCTTGTGCGCGTGCTGAGACGGGCACAGACGCTCGAGCGCGCGCAGGTTTGTTGCGTCCATCGCCAGCACGTAATCGAACTCGCTTAAGTCGGCGCGCGCCACCTGGCGCCCGCGCAGCAGGCTGAGATCGTAACCGCGGCGGCCCGCCGCCTGTTGCGCGCGCGGGTCGGGCGGCTCGCCCACGTGATAATCGTGCGTCCCGGCCGAGTCGATTGCGATCAGCCCGTCCAATCCCGCCTGCGCGACCTGCCCCCTGAACACCCCCTCGGCCATCGGCGAGCGGCACAGATTGCCCATGCACACGAACAGCACCTTGATCTGCCGCCGGCTCATTCCGTCACGCCCATGAAGAGCTTTTCCTTCAGCGCCTTGAGCTGGTCGCGCAGTTGCGCCGCGCGCTCGAACTCGAGGTTGCGCGCGGCATCCATCATCGCCTTCTCGAGCTGCTTCACTTCCCGCGTCAGCGCCTTCTCGTCCATCGCGTCGTAACGGGCTCGCGCCTGCGCCGCCTTCAATTCGCTACGCGCCTCCTCGTGATCGTATACCCCCTCGATGATGTCCTTGACGCGCTTGGAGACGCCCCTGGGCGTGATGCCGCGGGCGGCGTTGTAGGCCGTTTGCTTGCGACGGCGGCGCTCGGTTTCGTCGATCGCCCGCCGCATCGAATTGGTCACGCTGTCGCCGTAGAGAATCGCGGTGCCGTTGACGTGCCGCGCCGCGCGCCCGATGGTCTGGATCAGCGAGCGTTCCGAGCGCAGGAACCCCTCCTTGTCGGCATCGAGGATCGCCACCAGCGACACCTCCGGCAGGTCGAGCCCCTCGCGCAGCAGGTTGATTCCGACTAGCACGTCGAATTGCCCCAGCCGCAGATCGCGGATGATCTCGACCCGCTCCACGGTATCGATGTCGGAATGAAGATAGCGCACCTTGACGCCGTGCTCGCCGA
>JAHZNX010000260.1 GCA_020028375.1 Betaproteobacteria bacterium
AAGAGCTCGACCAGATGCTCGCCCCGATCGCGCTCTATCCGGATCCCCTGCTCTCGCAGATCCTGATGGCGGCGACCTATCCCCTCGAAGTGGTCCAGGCCGCGCGCTGGTCGCGCGCGAATCCCCACCTGAAAGGCCAGGACGCGGTGCGCGCCGTCGAAGCGATGGACTGGGACCCCAGCGTCAAGTCCCTGGTCGCGTTCCCGCAGGTCCTGCACCGGATGGACGAGCAGCTCGACTGGACCGAGCGGCTGGGCGAGGCGTTCCTCGCCCAGGAAACGCACGTGATGAATTCAATACAGGGCCTGCGACAGAAGGCGGAGCAGGCCGGCACCCTGCGATCGAACGAGCAGATGCGAGTCACGCGGCAGGACGAGCATATCCTGATCGAGCCTGCCTACCCGCAGGTGGTCTACGTGCCGTATTACAACCCGGCCGTGGTCTACGGATCATGGTGGTGGCCGGCCTATCCTCCGGTCTACTGGGGACCGCCGCCGGGATACTATGCCTGGCCGGCATTTTCATCGGGATTCTTCTGGGGCGCGGGAGTCGCGATCTCCCGGAGAATATTCTTCGGCCACTTCGACTGGCGCCACCGCCATGTCAATGTGGTAAATGTCGTCCATCAGCCCAGCTTGCACACCGTGCCGATTTCGAAGCCGGTGAAGTGGCAGCACGACCCGGTCCATCGCCGGAACGTCCCCTTCCGTCACACGGTGTGGCGCCAGCCCGCGGGCCAGCATCCGGCCATGCGCGGCGATGAGCGCTCCAGGCCCGCCGTGCCGCGCGAACCGCACAACGCACGGCCCGAGTCGCGCGGCACGATGCCGCAGACACGCCTGCAGTCCGCAACGCCGCAGACGCGCCCGCAGTCCATGGCGCCGCAACCGCGTTCCGAGCGTAGCGCGCCGCAGGTGGGTGACCGTCTACCTGACCGCGCCGCGCGCATGGAAAGCCAGCGTCCACAGACACGCGCTCCCGAACAGCGGCCGTCGATTGCGCAGCGGACCGGCCCGTTGCCTCGCCCGGTTGCTCCGCCACACGTCGTGCGCGCCGAGCCGCGCTCGACCCCTCCGACAGCGAACGCTCGGGTCGCTCCGCGGCATCAACCCGGACCCGTTCCCCGCACCGAACTCTCCAATGCGGGGCGCCTGGGCGGCATGATCCCCCGCGCGGCGGCAGGTGCCCCGATGAATGTGCCGCACGCGATCGGCAATCACGCAAGCGGCGGCGCGCGCGCTCATGGCGGCGGCCATTCGCCTGCGATGTCCGCCGGACGCGGCGGCGGCAGGTCCTGACGCGGCTCAACCCCTCACCCCTTCCCCCTCTCCCGAGTGGCGAGGGGAAATGGACAGCGGTAGATGGGCTGTCACCCGTCTACCGAAGGCTCGATTGGCCTAGCCCAGCGCCTGGCGGAAATCGGCGATGAGGTCGTCGATGTCCTCGATGCCGATCGAGAGCCGGATGAGGGAGTCCGCGATGCCCATCTCGGCGCGGCGCGCCGCCCCCATTTCCCAATAAATGGTGTGGGCAATGGGGATTGCGAGCGTCCGGTTGTCGCCCAGGTGGCTCGATGAGATCACCAGCTTCAGCCGGTTGAGGAAGTCGAAGCAGTCGAGTCCGTCCGCCAGCTCGATCGCCATCAGTGCGCCGTAGGTCTTGAACAGCTCACCGGCGAGCCGGTGCTGCGGGTGATCCTCGAGGCCCGGGTAGTACACTTTCTTGACTTTGGGATGCTTGGCCAGGAATCGGGCGAGCTGCAGCGCGTTGCCCGAACACTTATCCATCCGCAGCGCTAAGGTTTCTGCGCCGACTGCCAGGCGGTGCGCGGGCTCGGCGGCGAGCGTGCTGCCCACGTCGCGCAATCCCTTCTTGCGTATCTGCTGTATTCCCCACAAGGCGGGCTTCACATTCTTGTAGTTGTCGTAGATGTTCGAATAACGCGTCCAGTCGAAGAGGCCGGTGTCGGTCACCGCGCCGCCCAGCGCGTTGCCGTGGCCGCCGATGTACTTGGTCAGCGAATTGATGACGAGGCCGGCGTGATGCCGCTTGGGCTGGTACAGGTAGGGCGAAGTCATGGTGTTGTCCACCACGTAGAGCAGTCCCCGCCGGGTACAGAGCTCGCCGATGCGTGCGAGGTCGGCAACCTGGGTGCGCGGGTTGGCGATGGTCTCTACGAACACCAGGCGCGTGCTGGGACGGATCGCCCGCGCCACCTCGTCCACGCGGGTCGCGTCGACGAAGCTGATATCGAAGCCCTGGGTATTGTAGGTGCCGAACAGGCTGTTGGTGTTGCCGAACAGAAACGAGCTCGACACGACGTGATCGCCGGCGCGCAGAAGGGCGGTGAACGTGGCGGCGATGGCCCCCATCCCAGTGGAAAAGCACGCCGTGGCGATGCCGTCCTCCATCTTGGTCACTTTCGACTCCAGCGCGGCCGTGGTGGGATTGCCCTGGCGGCCGTACACATAGCCGGGAAGCTCGCCCTTGAACACCTTCGCCAGGTCGCGGGCGTCGGCATAGCCGAACGCCACCGCGAGGTGCATCGGCTTGTGCACGGAAAAGTGCTCGATCGGCGCTTCCAGATCGGAATGCAGGATGGTCGTGGTAAAGCCCGTCTTCATGATCGCGCTCCCAACAAAAAACCCGGACAGCTCGCGCCGACCGGGTTTCGCCGTCGCTTTAGCTGGATTTCTAACGCGCCCGCAAGCTGAACTTCAAATCGGCGCGAACCGGAAGTTACTCGGCCCTGAAGAAATTGTCAAGAAAACGCAGCTGAAGGCGAAAAACCGTGAACCCTTCCCCCTTCACCCTTCCCCCTTCACTCGACGAGTTCGAGCCCGAGATCGAGCTGCGCGCTCGCCGCCTCCATCTCCGCCATCTTGGCGCCGTCGCGCCGCCGGGCCTCCACGCCGTCGAGATACTCGCGGGTGACGTCGCCGGTGACGTAGACCCCGGAAAAGCACGAGTCCTCGAAATTGACGACCTTGCGATTCACGCTGCGAACGTCCTCGCGCAGCGCCTCGAGATCCTGGTAGATCAGCTCGTCGCAGCCGATCTCGCGCGCGATCTCGGCCTCGGTGCGGCCGCAGGCGATCAGCTCCTCGCGCGTGGGCATGTCGATGCCGTAGACGTTGGGGTAGCGCACCGGCGGCGCGGCGGAGGCGAAGAACACCTTGCGCGCGCCCGCTTCGCGCGCCATCTGCACGAGCGGTAGGGAAGGTTCAGCCGCTTCGAGAGCTCCATCGCCGCGGGCCGGCTCGAGTCCGGAATCGGGATCACGACGTCGATCTCGATGTGGCGGTACTGGCGCTTGATCTTCTCGGCAAGGCTGATACCCATCCTCAACCGCGTCTCGTAAACCGAGATGCCGTCGATCACCGAGTCGGGCCGCGCGAGGTAGACGAACTCGAAGATGCAGGGGTTGAGCGAGACCTCGGCGGCGCACTGGCGGCTGTGGAAATGGCCGTCCTGGTCGATGAAAATCGCCTCCCCGGGGGCGACGTCGCGCACCACCTCGAAGCCCAGCGAGTCGAGCGCCACGCTCTCCGAGGCGACCATGTACTCGGTGCCCTGCTCGCTCTCGGCGCGCCCGAACACCAGCGGCCGGATGCCGTGGGCGTCGCGGAACACGAGCAGCCCGTAGCCCGCGATCATCGCCACCACGGCGTAGGCGCCGCGGCACCGGCGGTAGACGCCCGAGACCGCCGTGAAGATGGTCGCCGGGTCGAGCTTGTAATGGGTGGCGCCCTCCTGCAGCTCGTGCGCGAGCACGTTGAGCAGCACCTCCGAGTCGGAATTGGTATTGACGTGCCGCAGGTCCTGGCGGAAGAGATCGTTCTTCAACTGCTCGGTGTTGGTGAGGTTGCCGTTGTGTCCGAGGACGATGCCGAAGGGGGAGTTCACGTAGAACGGCTGCGACTCCGCCCCCGACCACGCGGAGCCGGCGGTCGGATAGCGCGTGTGGGCGATGCCGGAAAAGCCCGAGAGCATGCGCATGTTGCGGGTCCGGAACACGTCGCGCACCATGCCGGGCCCCTTGTGCATGTGGAAGGTCGGACCCTCCGCCGTGACGATGCCCGCCGCATCCTGGCCGCGGTGCTGCAGCACCAGCAGCCCGTCATAGAGCAGCTGGTTGACCGGTTTCTTGGCGACGACTCCGACAATCCCGCACATCGCGTGTCCCTGGGGCTCCTAGAACTTGATGCGTTTCGACAGGGCCGTCGGCAGCCACGTCTTGATGTACTCGGCGGAGGCTTCCAGCGGGCCCTTGAGTGCCGCGTCGCGCCACGAGGACTGTCGCGGCAGCGAGGTAAGCCCCGCCAGCAGCACCAGGATCATCACCACCAGCAAGCCCCGCGCCAGCCCGAAGAAGCCGCCCACCACGCGGTCGGCGGGGCCGAGACCGACGACCTTGACCAGCTTCGAGGCCAGTATCGCCAGCACGCTCGACCCGACCAGCACCACGATGAACACGGCGACGAAGCTCACCAGCAGCCGGATCTCCTCGCCCGCCATGGCCTGCGGCAGGAGCTTCGCGGCATCCGCAGCGAACAGGTTCGCCAGCAGGAATGACGCGACCCAGGCGAGCAGCGCGAGCACCTCGCGCACCAGGCCGCGGAACACGCCGTACACGACCGAGATCCCGGTGATGACGAGGACAACGATGTCGATGACCGTCATTCTCACCTCGTGGTGATGTTGCCGTTCATGCCGAGCGATTTGAGTTGCTCCCGCGCCTTCTCGGCGGCCTCGCGCGTGGCAAACGGTCCCGCCCGCACCCGCGTGACGTCGCCCTTCACCGTCTTGACGACCTCGGTATAGGACTTGATGCCCGCGGCGGCGATGCTCTCCTGCATCCGCTGTGCCTTCTCCGCGTCGGCGAGCGCGATGACCTGGATCACGAACGTGCCGCCCGCGGCCTTGGGCGCGGGCTTGGCGGTCTTCGCGGCGCTCTTGGCCGGTGCCTTCGGCTTTGCCGCTTTGGGGGGCGTCGCCGCCTCCGGCGCTGCCTCCGCCTTGGGCGCTTCCTTGGACGCCGGCGGCGCGGCGCTCACTCTGTCGTCCGCCTTCGGCGCAGCGGACTTGCCTTCCGGCTTCTTGGACGCGGGCGCCGGGGCGACTTTGGAGGTGAATGCTTCGGAGTCGGGGGAAGGAATCCGGACGGTGATGTTCTGGCTGACCGGCCGCGGCTCCGTATCGAGCACCATCGGCAGCACGACCACGCTGGCGGCCACCAGCACGACCGCGCCGATCAGGCGTCGCCGCGCGCGGCGTTTGAGCTGGAGTTCCTCGTCGCTGATCGCTCGCGCCATCTACCGCTGCCACCCGGCCGTATGCGTCGCTCCTAACACCGGTGATCTCCTTGGCTGTCGTCGCCGGCCGGGGATGCCTTCTGGCGCTCTCGCAACTGCATCACCGCGGCCACGGTATAAAACGATCCGAACACCAGAATTCTATCATTTTCAGTCGCTATATCACAGGCTTGCGCGTAAGCACCGGCAACGTCTCTGCACTCCGTCACCGCGCTGACTTCGTTCGCGGCGAGCGCCCGCCGCAGCTCCCCGGCGCCGGCGCCACGCGCGCCCTCCAGTCCGGCAATGTACCAGTGAGTCACCCGCGATTTCACCGCCGCCGCGACGCCGGCGATGTCCTTGTCCCGGAGCATGGCAAACACCGCGAACACGCGCCCGCCCCCGCCGCCCATGGCCGCGAGACTCGCGGCGAGCGCCCGCGCCGCCTGGGGGTTGTGCGCCACGTCGAGGATCACCGCCGGCCGCCCCGGCAGCACCTGGAAGCGGCCGGGATTGTCCGCCTCGAGCAGCCCGGCCCGGATGTCGTTGACGGCGACCGGCAAGCGCTGGCGCATCGATTCGAGCACGGCGATCGCCGCGGCCGCATTGGCGAGCTGGCAGGCGCCGCGCAGCACGGGGTGCGGCAGCGCGCTGCGCTTGCCGCTCCGCCCCCAGTACTGCCACTGCCGGCCTTGCGGCGTCGCGCCGAAGTCGGCGTCGATGCGCAGCAGCAGCGCTCCGGTCTCCTCTGCATGCCGCAGCAGGCTCGACGGCGGCGCGGGATCGGCGCATACCGCGGGCCGCCCGCGGCGGAAAATGCCGGCCTTCTCGCGCCCGATCGCCTCGCGGTCCCCGCCCAGGAAATCCACGTGATCGATGTCGACCGTGGTGACCACCGCGCAGTCGGCATCGAAGGCGTTCACCGCGTCGAGCCGTCCCCCGAGCCCGACCTCCAGCACGGCGACATCGACGCGCCAGCCGACGAACAGCCAGACCGCGGCAAGCGTGCCGTACTCGAAATAGGTGAGCGGCACATCCCCCCGCGCGCGCTCCACCGCGGCGAACCCGCGCGCCAGCTCCTCGTCGCGCGCTTCCGAGCACGCGACGCGCACGCGCTCGTTGTAGCGCAGCAGGTGCGGCGAGGTATAGCGGCCGACGCGGTAGCCGGCGCGATCGAGGATCGCCTCCAGCATCGCGCACACCGAGCCCTTGCCGTTGGTGCCGCCCACGGTGATGATCGGAAATGCGGGCGCGAGTCCGAGCGCGTCGCGCACCCGGGCGACCCGGTCCAGCCCGAGCGCGATGGACTTCGGATGCTGCCGCTCGATGTGCTCCAGCCACTGCTGGAGAGTTTCCAGTTTCGAGTTTCGAGTTTCAAGTTTCAAGGGCGAGCTTCTCCCGCATCTCCCGGCGGTCGACGATCATGTCGATCGCGCCGTGCTTGAGCATGAATTCGGAGCGCTGGAAGCCCTCGGGCAGGGTCTCGCGCACCGTCTGCTCGATCACCCGCGGACCCGCGAAGCCGATGAGCGCGCCGGGCTCCGCGATCACGACGTCGCCGATCATGGCAAAGCTCGCCGACACTCCGCCCATGGTGGGATCGGTCAGCACCGTGATGAACGGCAGCCGGTCCCGCGCGAGCTCGGTCAGCGCGGCGCAGGTCTTGGCCATCTGCATGAGCGAGAGCAGCCCCTCCTGCATGCGCGCGCCGCCGCTCGCGGTGATGCTGATGTACGGCAGCCGCTGCTCGAGGCACACCCGCACGCCGCGCACGAAGCGCTCGCCGACGGCGGATCCCATCGAGCCGCCGAGAAAGCCGAATTCGAAGGCCGCCGCCACCACCGGGATGGTCTTGACCGATCCTTGCATCACCACCAGCGCTTCCTCCTCCGAGGTGTCGCTGCGCGCCTCCTCCAGGCGCTCGGAGTAGCGCCGGCTGTCCTTGAACTTGAGGCTGTCGACCGGCACCACCTCCGCCCCGACCTCGTAGCGGCCCTCGCGGTCGAGCAGGCTGTCGAGACGCTCGCGCGCCGAGATGCGGTTGTGATGCGAGCATTTGGGGCAGACGTAGAGATTCTTCTCGAGATCGGCGCGATAGAGCACCGCTTCGCACGAATCGCATTTGCTCCACAGCCCCTCGGGGACCATCTTCTTCGGGCTGCCGACCTCGCGCTTGATCTTGGGGGGCAGCAGTTTCTGGAGCCAGCTCATGCCTTCACCGCTGCGAGGTTGTCGAGCGCTTCCCGGATCGGAGCGAGAAATGCGGCGGCCCGCTCCGTGACCTTGTCCCGCGGCGCCTTTTCCAGCTCCTGAATCAGCGCGCTGCCGATCACGACGGCGTCGGCCACCGCGCCGATCGCG
>JAHZNX010000261.1 GCA_020028375.1 Betaproteobacteria bacterium
GAACGCATCCTGGCCTACGGTCCGGCCGAGGCGCCGGGTGCGGCGCGCGCAGAGCTCATGCTGGTCGTGCCGCGTTTCGGCACCATTTCCCCATGGTCGTCCAAGGCGAGCGATATCGCGCATCACTGCGGGCTCGAGGCAGTTCGCCGCATCGAGCGCGGCGTGGCGTACCTCATCTCGACGCGGGATGGCCAGCCACTTTCCGCGAGCGAGCGGGCGGCGCTGGCGTCGCTGATTCACGATCGCATGACAGAGACCGTGCTGGGTTCCCTTGAGGACGCCGACCGGCTGTTCGAGCACTTCGCGCCGAAACCGCTCGCGACAGTGGATGTCCTTGGCGGAGGAATCGCGGCACTCGAACGGGCGAACCTGGAGATGGGGCTGGCACTGTCGCAGGACGAGGTCGAGTATCTCGCCGGGCATTTCAAGCGCATTGCCCGCAATCCAACGGACGTCGAGCTGATGATGTTCGCGCAGGCGAACTCCGAGCATTGCCGGCACAAGATCTTCAATGCACAGTGGGTGATCGACGGCAGGCCTCAATCCGAGACGCTCTTCGGCATGATCCGCACCACGCACGCGAAGAATCCGCGCGGCACCGTGGTCGCTTACGCGGACAACGCTGCCGTGATGGAGGGGGCGACCGTCGGGCGTTTCTACCCGCGGGAGGACGGCGCGTATCGCGCGACGCAGGAGCTCACGCACACCGTGATGAAGGTGGAGACGCACAACCATCCCACGGCGATTTCTCCCTTTCCGGGCGCGGCGACGGGGGCCGGGGGCGAGATCCGCGACGAGGGCGCCACCGGGTGCGGCGCCAAGCCGAAGGCGGGCCTGACCGGCTTCAGCGTGTCCAATCTCCACATCCCGGATTTCATCCAGCCGTGGGAGCGAGACGGCGGCATCGGGCGGCCGCGGCGCATCGCATCCGCCCTGGAAATCATGCTCGAGGGCCCGATCGGCGCGGCGTCCTTCAACAACGAGTTCGGCCGGCCCAACCTGGCCGGCTATTTCCGCACCCTGGAGCAGCGCGTGGCGGGCGAGGTGCGGGGCTATCACAAGCCGATCATGGTCGCCGGCGGCGTCGGCAATCTCGCCGCGTGCCACGCGCACAAGCGCGATCTGGGCTCCGGAGCGGTCCTGATCCAGCTCGGCGGCCCCGGCATGCTGATCGGGCTCGGCGGCGGCGCGGCCTCCAGCATGGGCACCGGCGCCAACCTCGAGGACCTCGATTTCGACTCGGTGCAGCGCGGCAACGCCGAGATCCAGCGTCGAGCGCAGGAGGTCATCGACCGCTGCTGGGCGCTCGGCGATGCCAATCCGATCCGGTCGATACACGATGTGGGCGCCGGCGGGCTCTCCAACGCGTTGCCCGAGCTGGTGCACTCCGCGCGGCGGGGCGGGCACTTCGATCTGCGCAAGATTCCCAATGACGAACCGGGAATGTCGCCGCTGCAGATCTGGTGCAATGAGGCGCAGGAGCGCTACGTGCTGGCGATCGCCCCGTCGGACCTCGAGCGCTTCCGCGGCATCTGCGAGCGCGAGCGCTGCCCGTTCGCGGTGATCGGGGAGGCGAGTGCGGACGGGCAGCTCGTCGTAGCCGACCCTCTGTTCCGCAACCGCCCGGTGGACATGGAGCTCCCAGTCCTCCTTGGAAGACCGCCCCGGATGACGCGCGACGTGACGCACCGGCGACGCGAGCTGCCCCCGTTCGAGACGCAGGGCATCGATCTGCGCGAGGCGGCCTACCGGGTGCTGCGGTTGCCGGCGGTGGCGGACAAGAGCTTTCTCATCACCATCGGGGACCGCACCGTGGGCGGGCTCACCGCGCGCGACCAGATGGTGGGGCCGTGGCAAGTGCCAGTCGCGGACGCGGCGGTGACGCTGATGGGTTTCGACACGCACCGCGGAGAGGCCTTTGCAATGGGCGAGCGCACGCAGCTCGCGCTGGTCAGCCCGGAAGCCTCGGGCCGCATGGCGGTGGGCGAGGCGCTCACCAATATCGCGGCGGCGCCCATTTCAGACGTGAGCGATGTCAAGCTTTCCGCGAACTGGATGGCCGCGGCGGGACACCCGGGCGAGGACGCTGCGCTGTTCGACACCGTGCGCGCCGTCGCGCTGGAGCTGTGCCCGCAGCTCGGGGTGAGCATCCCCGTCGGCAAGGACAGCCTGTCCATGAAGACGACGTGGGAGGACAACGGCGCGCGCAAGGAAGTGACGGCGCCGCTTTCCCTCATCGTGTCCGCGTTCGCGCCGGTCGCCGACGTACGCGGCACGTTGACGCCCCAGCTGCGAACCGATTGCGGGGATACCGTCCTGCTGCTGGTGGATCTCGGAGCGGGGCTCTGCCGCATGGGCGGCTCGGCGCTCGCCCAGGTCTACGGCGAGACCGGCAATGCGGCGCCGGACGTTGACGCGGGGCGGCTGAAGGCATTTTTCGGGGCCGTCCAGCAGCTCAATCGGGACGGCAGGATACTCGCCTACCACGATCGCTCCGACGGCGGCCTCTTCGCCACAGTATGCGAGATGATGTTCGCCGGCCACGCCGGAGTTGCGCTCGAGATCGGTGGCATTCCGGATCGCGGACCCGCGGCTGAGTTTCTCTTCAACGAGGAGCTCGGCGCCGTGCTGCAGTTGCGGGCGGGCGATGTCGCGGTCGTGAAGCAGGTCCTGGGGGGCGCGGGCCTGGGAGCGCTGTGCCACGCCATCGGCGGCGTCAACCCCGAGCGGAGGCTGCGCATCACGTCCGGTGGCGAGACGCTCTTCGACGAGGCGCTGGCCGACCTGCGGCGCGCCTGGTCCGAGACGACGTTCAACATGCAGAGGCTGCGCGACAATCCCGAATGCGCAAAGCAGGAATACGAGCGGCTCCTCGACGAGGGCGACCCGGGCCTGCATTCCGCGCTGACTTTCGATCCCGCAGAAAACATCGCGGCGCCGTACTTGAGCCGCGGCATCCGCCCGCGCATCGCCATCCTGCGCGAGCAGGGCGTGAACGGGCAGGTCGAGATGGCCGCCGCCTTCGACCGCGCCGGGTTCACGGCGGTCGACGTGCACATGAGCGACATCATCTCCGGCCGCGCGAGCCTGAAGGACTACCGGGGATTCGCCGCCTGCGGCGGCTTCTCCTACGGCGACGTGCTGGGCGCGGGCGAGGGGTGGGCGAAGTCGATCCTGTTCAACTCCCGCGCGCGCGCCGACTTCGAGGCGTTCTTCAGACGCGCGGATACGTTTGCGCTCGGCGTGTGCAATGGCTGCCAGATGATGGGGAACCTGCACGAGCTGATCCCGGGGGCGGAAGCGTGGCCGCATTTCGTGCGCAACCGCTCGGAGCAGTTCGAGGCGCGCTTCGCGATGCTGGAAGTGCAGCGCTCGCCCGCGCTCTTATTCGACGGCATGGCCGGAAGCCGCATGCCGATTGCGGTCGCCCACGGCGAGGGCTACGCCGAATTCAGGGACGCGGCGGCGCGGGAGGCCGCGCAGCCGCTGGTGGCGCTGCGCTTCGTGGACAACCGGGGCGCGCCGACCGAGTCCTATCCTTGCAACCCGAACGGCTCGCCCGGCGGCATCACCGGGCTCACCACGCCCGACGGGCGCTTCACCGTCGTCATGCCCCATCCGGAGCGCGT
>JAHZNX010000047.1 GCA_020028375.1 Betaproteobacteria bacterium
TCCCGGTCATGCTCGAGGACGAGGCGCGCAAGCTTCCTCCCGAAGAAGAAGTGTGAAGTTCAGCGTCATTATTCCCGCCCGCTACGCCTCCACGCGATTTCCGGGCAAGCCGCTCGCGGACGTTGCCGGCAAGCCGATGGTCGTGCGCGTCGCGGAACGCGCCCGCAGAAGCGGCGCGGCGGAAATAATCGTCGCCACCGACCATCCCCGCATTGCCGCAGCGGCCGCGCGCCATGGCTTCGCGGCGGTCATGACCTCGAAGGGCCACGCTTCCGGCACCGACCGCATCGCCGAAGTCGCCGCCATGCGCCGCTACCGCGGGACGCACATCGTCGTCAACGTGCAGGGCGACGAGCCGTTGATCGAGCCGTCTTTGATCCGGCGCGTCGCGTCCGGCCTCGCGCGCCATCGCGCCGCGGCGGTGGCAACGGCCTGCCACCCGATACGGGACGCGCGCGAACTCGCCAATCCCAACGTCGTGAAGGTGGTGCTGGACCGCGACGGCTACGCGCTTTACTTCAGCCGGGCGCCAATCCCGTGGGCACGCGACGGGTTTGCGCGCGGCGTCTCCCGCATACCGCAGGGGCTGCCGGTTTACCGCCATCTCGGCATCTACGCGTACCGCGCGGCGTTCCTGCGCGCGTTCACGCGCTTGAAGCCCGTGGCGATCGAGCGCTTCGAGGCGCTCGAGCAGCTGCGCGCGCTCGCGTACGGCCACCGCATACACTGCGAGATCACGCGCGCGGCGCCGCACCCGGGAGTGGACACGCCCGCCGATCTGAGGCGCGTATTACGCCGCTTCCGGTGAGCGCCCGCCCGCGTTGTGGCGTGGCCGGAATCGGTGATACATTGCCCGGTCGCTGCCCGTGAGAAGGCCATGAGAATAATACTTCTGGGCATGCCCGGTGCCGGCAAGGGCACGCAGGCCCGCTTCCTCATCGAGAGATACGGAATCCCTCAAATTTCGACCGGCGACATGCTGCGCGCCGAGATCAAGGCCGGCACGGCCCTCGGGGGCGAAGCCCGGAACTACATGGACCGCGGCGAGCTGGTGCCCGATCATCTGGTGATCGAGCTGGTCAAGCAGCGCGTGAAGCAGCCCGACTGCGCGCGGGGTTTCATCGTCGACGGCTTCCCGCGCACGGTCGCCCAGGCCGAAGCGCTGCGCGATGCCGGTATCGACATCGACTGCGTGGTGGAGATCGAGGTCGACGACGACGAGATCCTGCGGCGGATGACCGGAAGGCGCGTGCACCCGGCTTCCGGCCGCACTTACCATACCGAGTTCAATCCGCCGCGGGTGCCGGGCAAGGATGACGTCACCGGCGAGCCCCTGATCCAGCGCCCGGACGACAACGAGGAGACGGTCAGGCGCCGCATTGCGACCTACCATTCGCTCACCAAACCCCTCGTCGCCTACTACATGAAGCAGCGCGAGCGCGGAGAGCCGCGCGCTCCGCTCTACGTCAATATCTATGGCAAGGGGTCGATCGCGCACATCCGCGACAAGCTCTTTGCCGCGCTCTCCGCCAGGAGCTAGCGGGCCGGAGACGTGCAGCCGGTTGTCGACGAACGATGAGGATCGTGATCGTGGGAATGCCGGGCGCCGGCAAGGGAACGCACGCGGCCGCCCTCAGGGCAAGACTCAAGATCCCCCAGATCTCGACGGGCGACATGCTGCGCGCCGCGGTCGCCGCCGGCACCGCCCGTGGCCGCGAAGCCGCGGGCTACATGAAGCGCGGAGAGCTCGTCCCCGACCGACAGGTTGTCGAGCTGGTCCGGGAGCGCGTGATGGAGGCTGATTGTGCCGGCGGCTTCATCCTCGACGGCTTTCCGAGAACGCTCGAGCAGGCACTGGCGCTGCGTGGAGCGGGGGTCGGAATCGACATCGTCCTCGAGCTTCACGTGCCGGACGAGGAAGTGATCGAGCGCATGACGGGACGCCGCACCCACCTGCCCTCCGGACGCGTCTATCACGTCACCCGGAATCCGCCCAAAGTCCCGGGCGCGGACGACATCACCGGGGAGCCGCTCAGCGTGCGCGCCGATGACGCCGAGGACACGGTGCGCAATCGGATCGCCAGCTATCACGCGCAGACCGGGCCTCTCCTTGACTATTACCGGCGACAGGCGGCGGGCGAGCCTGGCGCGCCGCGTTATGTCCGCGTCGACGGCAGCGGCAGCGTCGCCGCTTCCCGCGCCAGGGTATTCGCCGCGCTGGGAATCGCATGATGGAGCGGATGGTAGAATCGCGCTTCGAATTTGCAGGTTCTTTACGCATGGCCAGGAAGAACGCCTTCTACGCCCAGTCCGGGGGCGTGACCGCAACGATCAACACCACTGCCTGCGCCGTTATCGAGACGGCGCGCAAGCACCGGAACCGGATCGGCAAGGTGTACGCCGGCAAGGACGGCATCATCGGCGCGCTGACCGAGGATCTCATCGACACGTCCCGGGAGCCCGCGACGGCGATCCGCGCATTGCGCCATACCCCGGGCGGCGCCTTCGGCTCCTGCCGCTACAAGTTGAAGGGCCTGGACGAAGGCCGCGCCCAGTACGAGCGGCTGATCGAGGTGTTCAAGGCGCACGACATCGGCTATTTCTTCTACAACGGCGGCAACGATTCCGCGGACACCTCGCACAAGGTGTCTCAGTTCGCCCAGGCGCTGGGCTATCCCCTCGTGTGCGTGGGCATCCCCAAGACCGTGGACAACGATCTCGCGTTGACCGACTGCTGCCCGGGCTTCGGCTCGGTCGCCAAGTACGTCGCGACCAGCATCCGCGAGGCGGGCTACGACGTCGCCTCCATGGCGCGCACCTCGACCCGGGTCTTCATCCTCGAGGTGATGGGCCGGCACGCCGGCTGGATCACCGCGGCGTGCGGGCTCGCCCAGGACGGGCCCGGGGAGGCGCCCCATATCCTGCTGTTTCCCGAGATCCTGTTCGACGAGGAGAGCTTCCTCGCCCGGGTGTCCGAGACGATCGCAAAGTTCGGCTACTGCGCGGTCGCGGTGTCCGAAGGCCTGCGCCGGCTGGACGGCAAGTTCCTCTCGGAGTCGGGCCTGCGCGACGCGTTCGGACATGCGCAGCTGGGCGGAGTCGCGCCGCTGATCGCGCAGCTCGTCCAGGACCGGCTCAAGCAGAAGTACCACTGGGCGGTGGCCGACTACCTGCAGCGCTCCGCGCGCCACATCGCATCAAAGACGGACGCGCTGCAGTCCTACGCGGTGGGCAAGGCCGCGGTCGAGCTCGCCGTGAAGGGCGTGAGCGGCGTGATGCCGATCATCGTCCGCAAGTCGAGCAAGCCCTACCGCTGGGCCATCGGCGTCGCGAACCTGAAGGACATCGCCAACAAGGAGAAGATGATGCCGCGCGACTTCGTCACCGAGGATGGCTTTCACATCACGGCGAAGTGCCGGCAGTACCTCGAGCCGCTGGTGCAGGGCGAGGACTATCCCCCCTACCGCAACGGGCTGCCCGCATACGTGAAGCTCAAGAACGCGCCGGTGCGCAAGAAACTGAGCACTACCTTCAAGATCTGAAGAAGTCTGACCGGGGAGTCGTCATGTCATATGGCCTGTTGTTTGCGCTGATTTGCGCCGTCGTCGCGCTCGTCTACGGGGGGAACTCGATCCGGTGGATCCTCGCCCAGCCCGCGGGCAACGATCGGATGCGCGAGATCGCCGCTGCCGTGCAGCAGGGCGCAACCGCCTACCTGAACCGCCAGTACCGGACGATCGGGATCGTCGGCGTGGTGCTCTTCATCGTCATCGGCGCCGCGCTCAACTGGGCAACGGCCGTCGGCTTTGCGATCGGCGCGATCCTCTCGGGCCTCGCCGGCTACATCGGCATGAACGTTTCAGTGCGCTCCAACCTGCGCACGGCGGAGGCCGCGCGCAAGGGGCTGAACGAGGCGCTCACCCTCGCCTTCCGCGGCGGCGCCATCACCGGCATGCTGGTAGTCGGCCTGGGATTGCTGGGCGTCACCGGATTCTACTGGATCCTGCTGGAATCCGCCGAGCATGGCGCCTCGATCACGAAGATCCTGGAGCCGCTCGTCGGGCTTGCGTTCGGCGGCTCGCTGATCTCGATCTTCGCGCGACTCGGCGGCGGCATCTTCACCAAGGGCGCCGACGTCGGGGCCGATCTCGTGGGCAAGGTCGAGGCCGGCATCCCCGAGGACGATCCGCGCAACCCCGCGGTGATCGCCGACAACGTAGGCGACAACGTCGGCGACTGCGCCGGCATGGCGGCGGACCTCTTCGAGACCTACGCCGTGACGATCATCGCGACGATGCTGCTCGGCGCGCTGCTGCTCTCGAAGCCGGCGGTGGCGCCGCTCGCGGTCTCCTATCCGCTCGTGCTGGGCGGGGTCTCGATCATCGCCTCCATCATCGGCTGCTACTTCGTGAAGGCCTCCCCCGGCGGAAAGATCATGAACGCGCTCTACAAGGGTGTGATCGTCTCCGGCGTCATCGCCGCCATCGGATTCGCCGTCGTCACCTGGACGATGATGGGGGGCATCAGCAACGAGTACGCCGAGCTGACGCCGATGAAGCTCTTTGCGGCGTCGCTGGTAGGCCTGGTGCTCACGGCCCTCATGATGGTCATCACCGAGTACTACACCGCGACCGAGTTTTCCCCGGTGCGCCATATCGCGGCGGCCTCCACCACGGGACACGCGACCAACATCATCGCCGGCCTCGGCGTCTCGATGAAGGCGACTGCCTGGCCGGTGCTCGCGGTATGCGCGGGCATCTACGCCGCCTACCAGTTCGCCGGCCTCTACGGGCTCGCGATCGCCGCGACCGGGATGCTCTCGATGACCGGCATGATCGTCGCGCTCGATGCCTACGGCCCGATCACCGACAACGCGGGCGGCATCGCGGAGATGGCGAAGCTGCCGAAGGAGGTGCGCGCCATCACCGATCCCCTGGACGCCGTCGGCAACACCACCAAGGCCGTCACCAAGGGCTATGCCATCGGCTCCGCGGGACTGGCCGCGCTGGTGCTGTTCGCCGACTATACGCACGCGCTCGAGGCCGCGGGGCACACGCTGAGCTTCGACCTCTCCGACCCGGCGGTGGTGATCGGGCTCTTCATCGGGGGACTCGTGCCCTATCTCTTCGGCGCGATGGCGATGGAGGCGGTCGGCCGCGCCGCAGGCTCGGTGGTGGTCGAGGTGCGCCGCCAGTTCAGGGAGATCAAGGGCATCATGGAAGGCACCGCCAAGCCCGACTACTCGCGCGCGGTGGACATGCTCACGCGCGCCGCGATCAAGGAGATGATGGTGCCTTCCCTCCTGCCGGTGCTGGTGCCGATCGCGGTCGCATTCGGCATGAACTGGCTGATGGGGCCCGGGGCCGGCATAAAAGCCCTGGGCGGCGTGCTGATGGGCACAATCGTCACCGGCCTCTTCGTGGCGATATCGATGACCACCGGCGGCGGTGCCTGGGACAACGCCAAGAAGTACATCGAGGACGGCAACCACGGCGGCAAGGGCTCCGACGCCCACAAGGCGGCGGTGACCGGCGACACGGTCGGCGATCCCTACAAGGACACCGCGGGCCCGGCGGTGAACCCGCTCATCAAGATCATCAATATCGTGGCGCTGCTCATCGTGCCGCTGCTGTAGGCACCCACCGGTTTGTTCACCGACGGGGACGCAATTGCGTCCCCACTCTTTATTTACAACCCGGATGGATGTCCGTAGACTGGATTCGCCCTTGGTGCCCAGCTTTCTACGTTGTCCTTCACGGGAGATAAGACATGAAATCCTCGATCGAGACTTCCATACTGTCAGTCCTATGCGTCGCGTCACTGGGCCTGAGTTCCGCAGCGTCATCCCAGACTACCGTGAACTACGGCGTGCAGCCGGCAACCATGCCCATCTATATTGCGCGCGAGCTCGGGCTGCTCGACCCGATCGAAAAGAAGCACAACATCAAAGTCGTGTTCCGGAATTTCACCTACGGTGCGCCGGAAAATCAGGCAATGGCCGCCGGCGAACTGCAGATGGCCTCCGCCGGGATGGGGCCGGCGATAATCGCCGCGGCACGGCTGCCGTCGACGCTGGTCGCGATCACCATTCTCGAGCAAACGGCGATCATCGTGCCCAAGGATTCGCCTCTCAAGAACGTGGCCGGACTCAAGGGCAAGAAGATCGCCTTCCCGGGCGAGGGCTCGCAGCAGTACCCACTGCTGCTCAAGGCGCTTGCCGACGCGGGACTCAAGCAGACCGACGTGACGCTCTTCAAGACCGACGGCGCGCAGATCCCCACGCTCCTGCAAAACAAGGCGGTAGACGCCGGGATCACGTGGGACCCGCACGTTTCCAACGCACTCGCGGCCGGGCATTCAAAGGTGCTGATCAAGGCCGAGAAGATCATGCCGATCATGCAAGGTCATTACGTCGGAAACGGCGAATACGTGCACAACGACTTCCTGGCAAAACGCCCCGACATTGTGCAGGATCTGGTCACGGCAAACGTCAAGGCAATCGCGTTCATTTTGAAGGATCCGAAAGGCGCGGCGAAAATGTGGACCAAGCAGATCGGCTTCCCGTTGGACGTCATCAATTATTCTCTCTCGGAACGCATCTCGGTCTACAGCCTCAACGTAGTGCCGGAAAAGACCACGATCGATGCGTACTCGAAGTTCCTGAAAGAAGCCGGGATACTCAAGGCCGACGACAATCCGAAGTTCGACGCGAGATTTGCCCAGAAGGCGCTCGCCGAGGTGAATAAATAGCTGCTGCTGACCGGGCTTCCCACACCGGGGGCCCGGTTTTCTTCTGCGCGTGAAATCCAATACGGGGACAGCGCTCGGGCGAGTGCTGCCGCTGGTGTGGGCTGCGGTGGCGATTCTGATCGCATGGCAGCTGGTCATTACCCTGTTCCGGCCGCACGTCTCGCTCTTGCCGCCGCCACAACTCGCCGCGCGCGAGTTCTGGACGCTGTTCGCAAGCGGTGAACTTTTTGTCCATGCTGGTACCTCCCTCGCCAGAGTATTGTCGGCGTGGTGCATCACCGGGGCGGTCGCGATCCCGCTCGGGCTCGCGATGGGCTGGTCACGCCGGTTTGAGAAGATCGTCGATCCTTTCGTGGAACTATTCCGGCCGATTTCGCCGCTCGCGTGGATTCCGCTGGCAATCCTCTGGTTCGGCATCGGCGAAGCGGGCAAAGTGTTTGTGGTGTGCGTAGCGACCTTATTCCCGACGCTGCTTTCGACCATCGCGGGAGTAAAGCGCATCGATCCCGTGCTGATCCACGC
The DNA here is from genome assembly GCA_020028375.1 of Betaproteobacteria bacterium. Taxonomy (GTDB): domain Bacteria; phylum Pseudomonadota; class Gammaproteobacteria; order Burkholderiales; family SG8-41; genus SG8-41. The sequence goes on from JAHZNX010000047.1 coordinate 7,273, forward strand.
GGGGCAGGTACTGGGATGCACCGATCGCGGCTCCTTGTTCCTGAAAGTCATCTTTCCGGCCGCGCTGCCCAGCATCGTGGTGGGACTACGGATTTCGTTCGGCACCGGCTGGGCCGCAATTATCGCGGCGGAGCTCGTTGCGGCCCGCTCGGGTCTGGGTTATCTCATCGCGAACGGCATGGAAATCCTGCGAGCCGACAAGGTGCTCGTCGGCATGGCGATGATCGGCGTCCTCGGCGTTTGCTTCGACGCGTTCTTCCGCTACCTGAGCCGCCGCTTCGCCTGGGGCACGACATGAACGCGTCGAAAAGCAAGCCGATCAGCATCCGGGGCATCGCCAAGACCTACCAGACCCAGTCGGGCGAGTCGGTCGAGGCGCTGAAACCGACCGCCCTCGAAATCGGCGCCGGCGAATTCGTGGTGATCGTCGGACCTTCCGGCTGCGGCAAGAGCACACTGCTAAACATGCTCGCGGGATTCGGCGAGCCATCGGCGGGCGAGGCACGCGTCAGTGACGTGCGCGTCACCGGCCCGGATATTGACCGCGGCATGGTATTCCAGAGTTACGCTCTGTTCCCATGGCGCGACGTGATCGGCAACGTTGAGTTCGGCCTCGAGCAAAAAGGCATTCCCAAATGCGAGCGGCGCGAGATCGCGCTCAAGTACCTTCACATGGTTGGGCTGCAGGATTTTGCCAATAAGGAGGTCGACGAGCTCTCCGGCGGCATGAAGCAGCGCGTGGCGATCGCCCGCGCATTTGCCACCGAGCCTTCGATCATCTTCATGGACGAGCCGTTCGGCGCGCTCGATGCGCTGACCCGCCGCTTCCTGCAGCGCGAGCTGCTCCACATCTGGCAGCAGCACAGGAAAACCATCGTGTTCGTGACGCACTCGGTGCCGGAGGCGATCTATCTCGGCGACCGCATCGTGGTGTTGACCGCGCGCCCCGGGCAGATCAAGACGATCATCAATGTGGATCTGCCCCACCCGCGCGACGCCACCTCAGACACCTTCCGCGATATCGAGCGCGCAATCTACGCGCAGCTCGATGCGGAGCTGGTGAAAAGCTTCGCGCTGGAAGGGCGCGAAACTGCCGTGGCCGCCGCCGATTGAGCGGAATAACACGGGCCCAGCACCGGTTCCGGACGCCTCCAGTGGTTTCGCTATAATGGGCGCCCGGTGCTCTACGCGACGCAATGGTGTGACCGCAGGCCCGGCCGTGGCTTTCGCAACCGCATCCAGAGCTCGTGCATGAAATACTCGTTCGAGGAACGCAAGGTCATCTGCAAGGGCGATTACTGGATCGCGCCGGATGCGGTCGTGATCGGCTCGGTGGTGCTGGAGCCGAACGCCAGCGTCTGGTTCGGCTGCATCGTGCGCGGGGACAACGACACCATCACCATCGGCGAGAACTCGCAGCTCCAGGATGGGTGCGTGCTGCACGCGGACCCGGGTGTTCCCATCACCATCGGGAAGAACGTGAGCGTCGGCCACATGGCGATGCTGCACGGATGTACCATCGGCGACGGCTCCCTGATCGGCATCAAGGCGGTGATCCTGAATGGCGCCCGGATCGGCCGCAACTGCCTGATCGGCGCGAACGCTCTTGTCGCCGAGGGCAAGGAGATCCCCGACGGCTCGCTCGTCATCGGCTCGCCGGGAAAGGTGGTGCGCAGCCTCTCGGAAGAGGAAATCCGTAGAATAAACTCCGCATCCGACCACTACGTGCAGAAATTCAGGCGCTACCGGGAGACGTTCCGGACGGACGGCAACTGAGTGACGGCCGACGATTGACGGGCGTATGAACAAGTACGGATTCAAGATCAGGACTCGCGGCGGCTCCCTGGTGGAGAACCTCCAGGTGCAGGCGCGCGACCCGGCCGAGGCCGAACAGAAGATCAGGCAGATCTATCACCATTGCGAGGTCCTGGAGTGCAAGGAGATCACTCCAACGCTCCGGAAGGAGGGACTCGACCTCGAGGACGTGGTCGCCCTGATCAACAAACAACAACAGGAGAAGTGAGCGGTGAGTGGTGGGCGGTCTGCCGCTTACCGCTGACCGCTCACCCAAGGAACCCGCAGATCTGCAATTCGTCGAGGAGCGCCGTGTAATCGCGCGCGCCGCGGCTTTCGGGCGCATGCCCGAATACGCTGCGGTTGTGGAACGGGCTCTCGGCCAGGCTCACGTTCTCGGCAATGCGCGTCTCGCAGACATCGGCACCGAAACGCTCCCTCATCTGCCGGTCGATGGCCCACGACATCTTGCGCCGCCTATCGAAGCGCGTCAGGAGAAAGCGCCGTTCGATGCGCTTCTTGAGCACCTGCTCGAGGGCCTTCAACGTCCGCTCCGTCTGAAGCGCCCCCTTGATCGACAGATAATCGGTGGAAATCGGCACCAGCACCCGGTCCGCCGCGAAGACGCTGTTCAGCGACAGCACCCCCAGCATGGGGCAGGCGTCCATGATGATCGGCCGGTCGGTGTTGAGGTTCTCCTTGAGGATGCCGTAGTTGAGGCGGTTCAGCGCGTTCGGCCCCTTGCCGAACAGCGTGTCCACCTTGGCGAGATCCAGGTGCGAGGGAATGATCTTGAGCCCCCCGCCGGCAAGCTTGATGAGCCCGGCAAGAGAGGCCCCGACGGAGAAATAGCCATAGAGACTGCGCTCGGGCGCCGCTACGTTCACGTCGCAGATGGCGGTGAGGTGAGCCTGGGGATCGAGGTCGATTATCAGAGGATCGGCCCCGCGCCGGGCGAGGAGCGCTGCGAGGTTCAGCGCGGTGGTCGTCTTGCCGACGCCGCCTTTCTGATTGAAAACCGCCACTTTCGCCACCGGGTTTCCTCCCCGATCAATCCCCTGGCAGCGTAAACTAGCGGCCAACCGGTTTCAAGCACATCCGTCACGCCGGCGCCACCGGCAGTCGGCATGCTGCTTGGGTAACGCCATGACTCCGGGGGAAACATGGAATTGATCCGGACCGAGGTTGATGGGGACGCCGCCGCCGTCCGCCACGTGCATTTGACCGCCTTCCCCACCGCGGCTGAGGCGGATCTCGTCGAGCGTCTGCGCGCGAGCGGCAAGGCAGTGGTCGCGCTGGTCGCCCTGGACGGGGACAGCCTCGTTGGCCACATCCTGTTCAGTCCCGTCGCGCTCAGGCCGCGGGCCGGCGCGGTGGGGCTGGGGCTCGCGCCCGTCGCCGTGCTGCCGGACCACGAGAAGCATGGGGTGGGCAGGCGTCTCATCCAGAACGGCCTTGCCGGTCGTGATCGGCGATCCGCCATACTACGGCCGGTTCGGGTTCGAGCCGGCGGAAAAGCACGGCCTGCGCAACGAATATGGTGCCGGCGAGGGATTCATGGTGTTCGAGCTGACCTCGGGCGCGCTTCCACCGCCGGGAACGCTGGTGAAATACGCGCCTGAATTTTCGGCCCTGCCGAAAATTCAAGGAGGAAAGCGGAAGGCGAAAGGAAGATCAATTAGGTAGTGCCCCTTTTGCCTTTCGCCTTTCGCCTTTCGCCTTTCGCCTTTCGCCTTTCGCCTTTCGTCCTCCGCCTTGCTGACGGCGCCCGCCGTCAGCCGAATAGCCCGCCGACGCGCGTGCCCGCCACGCGGTTGACCACGTAGAGGCTCGCGGCACAGAGCACGATCAGAATCACGCCGAGCGAGGCCGCCTGGCTGTGGGATCCCGCGATGTAGTAGGTGAAGATTCCGACGGGAATCATCTCCCAGCCGCCCAGCGTGAGGAACAGGGTGGCGGACGCCTCCTGGATCGACATGATGAAGGAAAACAGCGCGCCGACCAGGATGCCTTTCCACACCAGCGGCGCGGTAACGTCACGGAACGTCCTCAGCTTCGTCGCGCCAACGTTCTCGGCGGCCTCTTCCATCGACTTGTGCACGAGCAAGAGCGACGAGTAGCTGCCGCGCACGGTGTACGGCAACCGGCGCACGGCGAGCACCAGCGGAAGAACGACCCACATGCTGGTGAGCGCAATATCGATTCCCGGCAGCGGATAGTGAAAAGCGCGGATGTAGGCGATCCCGATCGCGGTGCCCGGAATGGCGAGGATCAGCGTGGTGAGCGCATCCATCGCGCCCCGCCCCGGCGTCTGGGTCCGCCCCATGATCCACGCCATCGGCACCCCGATTACCAGGCAGATCAACACCGCTAATCCGGAAAACATGAGCGAGTTGATGATGAACTTGGGCGTCTCGAGGCTGACCTGCCTG
>JAHZNX010000262.1 GCA_020028375.1 Betaproteobacteria bacterium
CCGGTCAACGGCAGCGCCTCGGCGAACGCGCGGGCGGTGTTGACCGCGTCCTGTCCCTGCATCGAGTCCACCACGAACAGCGTCTCGACCGGCTTCAGCACGGCGTGCAGCTCGGCGATCTCGCGCATCATCACCTCATCGATCGCGAGCCGCCCCGCGCTGTCCACGATCAGCACGTCGGCGTAGTGCGTGCGTGCATGGCCGAGCGCGCGCGCAGCGATGTCCACGGGATCCTCGCCTGCCGCCGCCGGGACGAACCCGGCATCGACCTGCGCCGCCAGTGTCTTCAGCTGCTCGATCGCCGCCGGCCGGTAGACGTCGCAGCTCGCGAGTAGCACTTTCTTCCGCAACTCGCTCTTCAGCCAGCGCGCGAGCTTCCCCGCCGTCGTGGTCTTGCCTGATCCCTGCAGTCCCGCCAGCAGGATCACCGCGGGCGGCCGCGTAGCGAGGTCGAGCGCGTCGTTCTTCCCGCCCATCAGTGCGACCAGCTCGCGGTAGACCACGCCAACCGCGGCCTGCCCCGGCGTGAGGCTCCCGATCACCTCCTCCCCGAGCGCCTTCGCGCGCACGCGCTCGATGAAGATCTTCACCACCGGCAGCGCGACGTCCGCCTCCAGCAGCGCGACGCGCACCTCGCGCAGCGCCTCCTGGATGTTGGACTCGGTGAGCCGCGCCTCGCCGCGCAGTGTCTTGATCGCGCGCGCGAGGCGCTCCGTCAGATGGTCGAACACGGGAAAGGGTTGGTGTAGACTCGAAAGGTGCAGGAGATTCTACCCTACGCCGTCAACGCCCTGCTCTACGGCGTGCTTGCGCTCTACGCCTGGCGCATCCGGTGGAGCCCGGCAGCCGGCGTCCCCGCGTCCGCCGCTCCGTCCAGCACCTTCGAGCATTACGCCGTGCTCGTGCCGCTCGCGCTGCACGCCGTGCTCACCGCGCGCGCTATGTTCGCGCCGGACGGGTTGCATCTCGGCGTCGGCAACGCGGTGTCGGCGATCCTCTTCCTGACGGTGCTGATCTACTGGGCCGGCAACTTCTTCTACCGGCTCGAAGGTCTGCAGTCGCTGGTGCTGCCGGTGGCGGCGGCGGCCTCGCTGATGCCGGCCGTGCTGCCCTCGGTCAGGCCGTTGCCCAACACCGAGCTTCTGGTGTTCAAGGTTCATCTCCTGATCGCGATGCTCTCCTACAGCCTCTTCACCATAGCTTCGCTCCACGTCCTCTTGATGGCGCTGCTCGAGCGGCGCTTGCACGACGGCAGCCTGCCGCGGGCGCTGCAGGGGCTGCCGCCACTTCTCACGATGGAAACGCTGCTGTTCCGCATCATCTGGGCGGGCTTCATCCTGCTTACGGCGACGCTCGCAACCGGCGTGCTCTACTCGGAGGAGCTGTTCGGTCGGGCGGCGCGCTTCAATCACAAGACGGTATTCGGCGTGCTCTCCTGGATCATCTTCGCGGTGCTTCTCGGCGGCCGGCGTGTCTACGGCTGGAGGGGGCGCGTCGCCGTGCGCTGGACGCTCAGCGGCTTTCTCATGCTGGTGCTCGCCTACATCGGCAGCAAGTTCGTGCTGGAAGTGATCCTGGGCCGGGGCTGATCCCGGAACGTATCCCGGCAATCCCGCGTGACGCGGTAATCGCAACGCAAGGTGAACTCATGGAAATGGTGATTCTGGCCTGCCTGATACTCCTGAACGGCGCGTTTGCAATGTCCGAGGTGGCGCTGCTCACGGCGCGCAGGTCCCGCCTCGCGACGCTCGCCACGCGCGGGGACGCCCTCGCCGCCGCCGCCGTAAGACTCGGCGAGCAGCCGACGCGCTTTCTTTCCACCATCCAGATCGGGATCACCTCCATCGGGCTGCTCACCGGCATCTTCGGCGAAGCCGTTTTCGCCGTGCCGCTGGCGGCCTGGCTGCACTCGCTGGGGCTGGAGCCAAAGGCGAGCAGCTTCGTGGCGACCGCCCTCATCGTGATCTCCGTGACCTATGTCTCCATCGTGATCGGAGAACTGGTGCCGAAGCGCCTTGGCCAGCACAACGCGGAAGGCATTGCCAGGCTCGTCGCCTGGCCGATGCGCGTGCTTGCGCTGATTTCCGCTCCGTTCGTGCAGCTGCTGTCGGTATCCACCGACGCCGTCCTCAAGCCGCTGTTGAAGCTCCTGCGGATCCGGCCGCAGGAGTCCGGTCCGCAGCCGCTCTCAGCCGAGGAAATCCGCACCATCGTGCTCGAGTCCTCCAACTTTCTGCCTAAGAAACACCTCTCGATCCTGCTGAACCTGTTCGATCTGCAGGCGATTACGGTGGATGACGTGATGGTCCCGCGCAATCACATCGAGGCGTTCGACATCGATGCGCCGGTCGACGTCCTCCGGCACCAGATCGCCACCTCCCATCACCGGCGGGTGCTCCTCTACCGGGGGCACCTCGACGAAATGCTGGGCACGCTGCGGGTGCGCGATGTGCTCAACCAGGTGCAGAACGAGGAGCTCACCCGGGACAAGCTGCGCGAGCTGGTGCGCGAGCCCAACTACGTGCCGGCCGGCACGCCCCTCTTCTCGCAGTTGCAGAACTTCCAGGAGCAGCAGGACCGCATGAGCCTGGTGGTGGACGAGTACGGCGAGCTGATGGGGCTCGTCACGCTGGAGGACATCCTCGAGGAGATGATCGGCGAGTTCACCACGCAGTCGCCGCTGCAGACCGGGGGCTTCGTGAAACAGCCCGACGGCAGCTATCTCGTGGAGGGCGCGACCCTGCTGAGGGAGCTGAACCGCAAGCTCGGCTTCAGCTTCCCGCTCGACGGGCCGAAGACGCTGAACGGCCTCATTCTCGAGCACCTCCAATCGATGCCCGAGCCGAGCACCAGCATCAAGATCGCGGGGCACCCGCTGGAGGTGGTCCAGACCCAGGACCGGGTGGTGAAAGCGGTGCGCGTCGTCCCGCCGGACCGCGCCTGAGCGCCAGGCGCAGGCGCGTGTGGCAAACTGGGCTTTACAAAGCCCGCCAAGACGTGCATCATTTTGTGAACTTTCGCGTCTAACTTATTGGTTCATTAGGGCAATCAGGAGCTTTCCATGGCCACGGCAGCGGCAGCGGCAAGAAAGCCGGACGTCAGGGAATTCAATTTCACCTGGGTCGGCACCGACAAGGGCAACAAGACCGTGCGCGGGGAGATGCGCGCGAGCGGGGAAGCCCAGGTCAATGCGACGCTGCGCCGCCAGGGGATCCGGGTCGTCGAGATCAAGAAGCAGAAGACGGCGGGCGGGAGCCGCATCACCCAGAAGGACATAGCCCTCTTCACCCGCCAGATGGCAACCATGATGAAGTCGGGCGTTCCGCTGCTGCAGGCCTTCGACATCGTCGGCAAGGGACACAACAATCCGCGGGTTGCGCGCCTGCTGCTGGAAATCAAGACCGACGTCGAGACCGGCTCCAGCCTGAAGCAGGCGTTCGAGAGGCACCCGCTCTACTTCGACGCGCTCTATTGCAACCTGATCGGCGCGGGCGAGGCCGCCGGTATTCTCGACTCGCTGCTCGACCGTCTCGCGACCTACCAGGAGAAGATCCTCGCCATCAAGAGCAAGATCAAGTCGGCGCTGTTCTATCCGATCGCGATCATCGTGGTGGCC
>JAHZNX010000263.1 GCA_020028375.1 Betaproteobacteria bacterium
CGCGCTTTGGAAACCTGGAGATGGCGGCAAGTGGCCTTGTTCGTCGTCATCCCGGCTGTCGGGTACACCGCGCTCAGCGAATGGATCAACACCATCGCGCGGGGAAGCTGGGCCTATTCGGCCCTGATGCCGGTCGTGAATCTTGGCGGCTTCGAGATCGGCCTCTCGCCGCTATTCCAGTGGATCGTCGTCCCGTCCGCCGCCTTCTGGTGGGCGCGCCGGGTAACGCGATTCACACTGCCGCGGCCCCTGAATCCGGGGAACGGCTAACGAGGTGCCACCCAGGACAAAAACCGTCGTCCATACAGGCCGCCGAACGCCACGATCAGGGCCGCAGTGCCGAGATTCCAGATCAGTATCAACGCGGTGGCGTCCAGCGGGTGGAAAAGCGACAGGGCGGTGGACGTCATGGCGGCGACGGCGAGGCTCCCCGTGATCGCGACCGGCGTCGGCGAGAGCGGCGCCGCGTGGCGCAGCATGACGAGCATCGCCAGCGACAGGGGCGCGCCGACCAGCACGAGCGTCGCAAAGCACCGCGCCGTCTCGCCGAGGCTGATTCCGGCGGGCCCTATGCTTACCCAGGCGGTGAGGCAGCCGTAGCCGACCGTCGCCAGCCAGACGAGCGACGTGGGCACCGGCACAAGGTGCCAACGCCGCGAGCGGTCCGGGACGCTGACGATGAACGACGCGACCGCGGCGAGAATGCCCGTCGCGAGCGAAGCCGCAATGCCGATGATGAACATCGGCTCCTGCAGGCGCAGCTCGAGATCCGGCCGCACGCCGCGGCTGACGGCGAGCAGCACCAGGATCAACGCCGCGAACAGCAGCCAGCCTGCGGCACGCGCGAGCGGGGGCCGCAGCCGCCGCACCGGCGCCGCGCTTGCGACGAGCGACTCGATGAGATCAGGTGTGGTGATCACGTTTTCTCGCGTTCCCCTCCCAGCATTTTCCGCAGGTTCTTCAGCGCGCGATGGGTGGCCACTTTCAGCGCCGCCACCGACATTCCGCTCGCCGCCGCCGCGTCCTTCAGCGACATTTCGTTCAGCTTCAGCAGCCTGATCGCCTCGCGCTGTCCGGGCGGCAGGCTCTCGACCGCTTCCCGCAGCGCGCGGCCTTCGGATGCCGCCTCATGGTAGTTCGCTTCAGGCGCCGCAAAAGTTTCATGCTCGGCGTCGAGCGGCGTCTCGCGCAATCCGGCGCGCCCGCGCCGGCGCAGCCCGTCAATGATGCGCCGGTTGGCGATGGCAACCAGCCACGGCCCGAACGGGCGGGTGGGATCGTAGGTATGGCGCACCGCATGTACGGTGAGCAGCGCGTCCTGCACCGCATCCTCGACGTCGCTGCGGTTCCGGATGCGCCGCGCCGCGAGCGAGCGCAGGTAGGGCGTGATCTCTTCGAGCAGCCGCCGGTAGGCCTCGCGATCGCCGCCTTGCGCATGTGCCATGTAGACGGACCAGTCGAGCTCGTGGGGCAGTCGCGTTGCCATGCCCTCCTTGACGAGGCTCAACGCCGGGCCGCGGCCGGGTTTGCTCAACGACATGGTGGAAATTCTCGCACCTGAAGCGGGTCCTGTCGCGCAAAATAAATTTCGCGCGGCCTGTAACCTTTGGTCGCCCTGCGCCGAATTTCCTGTCACGGTCCCGATTCCGGGGCCCCCACTCAGACGAGAGGACTCACGATGAACCGATACGTATTGGCAGCTTCGACTCTTTCCACAGCGGTGGGGCTCGCGCTCGCGATCCAGGCGTTGCCGGGGCAGGCACAAGACAAGATGGACCTGAGCAAGATGCCGCAGATCGTGAAGGACAACATGGCGAGGATGGAAAAGAACAAGCTCCAGAAGTGCTACGGCATCAACTCTGCCGCGAAGAACGACTGCGCGGAAGGCGCCCACTCCTGCGCCGGGCAGGCCACCAAGGCGCGCGACCCCATATCGTTCGTGCTGCTTCCCGCGGGTGACTGCGCAAAGATCCAGGGCGGCAAGCTGAAGCCCACCTAAGCCCGGGCCGGCGGTTGAACTATCCCGCTGCCGTGCCGCAGTTCAGGCGCAGTCCGATCCCCGCAAAGGCAGGGATCGGGCTGCGCTTTCCGCATCATCAGGCGGTCGTGGACACGCGTCCCGAGGTGGCGTGGCTCGAAGTTCACACCGAGAACTACATGGGCGGCGGAACGTCGCTGCGCTATCTTGAAGCGATCCGCAGGGATTATCCGATTTCGCTGCACGGCGTGGGCCTGTCGCTCGGAAGCGCGGAGGGGCTCGACGCCGGGCACCTGGAGCGCGTGCGGCGTACGGTCGAGCGGTTCGAGCCCGGACTCGTGTCCGAGCATCTGTCGTGGAGCGTCGTCGGCGGGACCTATCTTGCCGACCTGTTGCCGCTTCCAATGACGGAAGAGGCGCTCGATGTCGTCCGCCGGCATGTCGAGCAGGTCCAGGCTTTTTTGAAGCAACGCATTCTGGTCGAGAACCCGTCCACCTACCTGCAGTTCCGGCATTCGACGATTCCGGAGTGGGAATTTCTCGCCAAGGTCGCGGAGCACACCGGCTGCGGCATCCTGTGCGATGTCAACAACATCTACGTGAGTGCCTGCAATCACGGCTGGGATGCCTCGGCCTATATCGCCGCCCTGCCCCCGGCAGCCGTCGGCGAGATCCATCTCGCAGGTCACGCCGTGAAGAAGCTCGATGGCGGGCGCGCCTTGCGCATCGACGATCACGGCTCGCGCGTCGCACCGGAAGTGTGGGCGCTCTACGCGGAAGCGCTCGCGCGTTTCGGCCCGGTGCCGACCCTGATTGAATGGGACACCGACGTGCCACCGCTCAAGGTGCTGCTCGAGGAGGCGGCGCGCGCCGCCGCGGTGCTGGAGGAAGCGGAACGTGATCGCGCCTGCGCCATCGCTGCTTGAGCTTCAGCACGCCCTGTGCCGCAGCGTTGTCGGGCACGACGGTGCCGAGGCGGGCCTCTACATCATCGCCGGCGGCATCGATCCGGCGGCGCGTCTCGGCATTTATCGCAACACGTTCGCGAGCGTCCTCGCCAACGCGCTACGCCTCTCGTATCCCGCTGTGCACCGGCTGGTCGCAGCCGAATGCTTCGAGGGCGCTGCGCGCCTGTTCATGGAGGAGCAACCGCCGCAGTGCGCGAACCTCGACGACTACGGCGCGGGCTTTCCCGAATTTCTCGCGCGGTTCCCGCCCGTCGCCGCACTCAGCTATCTGCCCGGCGTCGCGCGGCTCGAATGGGCGGTGAGCCGCGCGCTCCACGCGCAGGACTCGGAACCGCTTGATATCGCGCGCCTAGCCGCGCTCACCGAAGACGACCAGGCGCGCGTCAGATTCGCACCTCATCCTTCCGCGGGGCTCGTCCGCGCCGATCATCCCGTCGACAGCATCTGGCGCGCGGTGCTCGCGCAGGACGACGCGGCGCTCGCGGCGATCGATCCGGCGGCGGGACCGGTCTGGCTCCTTGTGCACCGCGCGGAGACCGGGGTCGAAGTCAGCCCATTGAGCGAACGCGCGTGGTATTTCACCGCCGCGCTATTCGCCGGGCGAGCGCTGCATCAGGCCCTGGACGAAGCGCAGTGTGCCGTGGCGCAGGCCATGCTCGCGGAACATC
>JAHZNX010000048.1 GCA_020028375.1 Betaproteobacteria bacterium
ATCGCCAAGACCCGCTACATGACGAACGGCCAGATCGCGCTCCCGCTCGTGATCCGCACCGCCAATGGCGCGGGCTCCCGTTTCGGCGCGCAGCACTCGCAGGCGGTGGAGAACTGGGCGATGGCGGTGCCGGGTCTGAAGGTCGTGGCGCCGGCGACGCCCGCCGACGTGAAGGGACTCATCGCGGCCGCGGTGCGCGATCCTGACCCGGTGCTGGTGTTCGAGCAGAAGTCGCTCTACGGGATGAAGGGCGAGGTGCCCGACGGCGAACACGTGGACGCGCTCGGAAAGGCGAAAGTGTTGCGCCAGGGCAAGGATTGCACCATCGTCGCGCTCGCGCTGATGGTGCACCGGGCGCTCGGTGCGGCCGAGATCCTGGAGAAGGAGCACGGCATCTCGTGCACGGTCGTGGACGTGCGCTCGCTCGTGCCGCTCGATACCCGGACCATACTCGCGGAGGTGTCAAAGACCGGGCGCCTTGTCACGGTGGAAGAGAATCCCCGGCTGTGCGGCTGGGGCGCAGAGATCGCATCCATCGTCGCCGACGAGTGCTTCTGGGACCTCGACGGGCCGATCGTGCGCATCACGACCCCGCACGTGCCGCTGCCCTCGGCCGATACTCTGGAGGACAACACCATCCCGTCGGTCGAGCGCATCGTGCGTGAGATCCGCGAGAAGATAGATTGAACCGCCAAGCCGCCAAAGAGCCTTCAACTGCAGCATGGATTCGAGGTGGTTTTTCCGGATTTTTTATTTGAATGCCTTTTGGTGTCTTGGCGGTTAATTGATTTTGGGGGTTAGTCGATGGATGTAGTAATGCCGCAACTGGGGGAGACGGTCGCCGAGGGCACGGTCACCAAGTGGTACAAGAAGGTCGGCGATGCGGTGAAGGCCGACGAGGCCCTCTTCGACGTCGAGACCGACAAGGTCAGCACCGAGATTCCCGCGCCGGTCGCCGGCGTGATCGCGGAAATCCTCGTTCAGGAAGGCGCGACCGCCAAGGTCGGGACGCGGCTCGCGGTGATCCGCGAGGCCGGCGGCCAGGCGGCGCGGCCCGCGGCGGCGGCGGTTGCCGCCCCAGCGGCGGCGTCGGTTTCAGCCGGCAGCGCCGCTTCTGCACCCGGCGATGCGCGCACGCGCTTGTCGCCGGTCGTGAGCCGGCTCATCGCGGAGCACGGCCTGGATGCACGCACCATCACCGGCACCGGGCGCGATGGCCGCATTACGCGCGAGGACGTGCTGGCGCATGTCGCGCAGCGCGGAACCGCGCGACCCGCCGCCCGCACCCAGGAGCCCGCGCCGTACGCGGTCGCCGGCGCGGAATCCGTGCCGCTCACCGGCATCCGCAAGCGCACCGCCGAGCACATGGCGAAATCCTGGGCGACGGTGCCGCACGTGATGCAAGCGGTGGAAGCCGATTTTTCGGGGGTGGACCGGGCCCGCCGCCCGGCGGCGGAGCAGTGGAAGCAGCGCGAGGGATTCGCGCTTACGTACCTTCCCTTCATCGCCCGCGCCGTGACGGCCGCGCTCGCCAGGTATCCCCGGTTGAACGCGAGCTTCGGCGGCGACCACCTGGTCCTGCACCGGCGCGTCAATCTCGGCATCGCGGTGGATCTCGAGCGCGAGGGTCTGCTGGTTCCCGTGGTGAAGGACGCGTCGGCGAAATCGCTGGTCGAGCTCGCGCGCGCGATCAACGATCTCGCCGCGCGCGCGCGGGAGCACCGGCTCAAGCCCGACGACATGACCGAGGGCACCTATACCATCACCAACAACGGCGCGGGGGGCACGCTCGTCACCGCGGCCATCATCAACACCCCCCAGGTCGCGATCCTCTCCACCGATGCCGTGCGCAAGCGCGCGGTGGTGGTCGAAAGCGGCGGGAAAGACGAGGTTGCCGTGCGGCCGGTGGGCGTGCTCGCGCAAAGCTTCGACCACCGCGCGGTGGACGGCGCCTATTCCGCGGCGTTCCTGCAGGAAGTGAAGACCATCATCGAGACCCGCGACTGGCAGCTGGAGATCAAAGATTGAACCGCCAAGACGCCAAGGAGCATTCAAATGCGATTCGGGCAATTGAATGTTCTTGAATGCATTTTGGCGGCTTGGCGGTTGGACATTTCTCTCGAGGATAGACGATGGCAAATATGAAAGCGCACCGGCTGGGCTGGATCGGCATCGGCCGCATGGGCTACGCGATGGCCGAGCGGCTGGCAAAGGCGGGATGCGACATTACCGTGTGGAACCGCACCCGCAACAAGGCCGAGCCGCTGGCGAAATCCGGTGCGAAGATCGCGAATTCGCTCGCCGATCTCGCGGCGTGTGACATCGTGTTCACGATGGTCTCGACCGGCAAGGACGTGAAGGAGGTGCTGTTCGGGGCGGACGGCGTCACTTCGAAGGGAAGAGCGCCGAAGATCGTGGTGGACTCGTCCTCGATCTCGCTCGAGGAGTCGGCGGAAATCCGGGGCAAGCTCGGCAAGCAGGGCGTCAAGATGCTGGCGGCACCGGTGTCGGGCAACGACAAGGTGGTCAAAGCCGGCAAACTGATGTTCGTCGTCTCCGGCGCTCAGGCCGCCTACGACACCGCGCGGCCCTACCTCGACCTCTTGGGGCGGGGCTCGAGCTACGTCGGGGAAGGGGAGCTCGCGCGCATCGCCAAGATCTGCCACAACGTGTATCTCAGCGTCGTCATCCAGTCGCTGTGCGAGATCACCGTGCTCGCGCAGAAGGCGGGCATGCCGCGCCACGCGTTCCTCGACTTCATGAACAACAGCATCTTCGGCTGCATGTTCACGCGCTACAAGACGCCGGCGCTGGTGAACCTCGACTTCCACGTCACGTTCACCCCCGAGCTGCTGCGCAAGGACATCGAACTCGGCCTCGCGGCGGGCAGGGAATTCGGGGTGCCGATGCCGCTTGCCTCAGTGACGCGCGACATCGTGCAGACGTTGATCGGCAACGGCTATACTGACAAGGATTTTGCGGCGCTGCTGCTGCTGCAGGCGAAGGCCTCCGGCATCGAGCTCGCGCCCGAGCACGTGGAAGTGAGCGACGGGCTGTCGTGAGTGTTTATCGATAGAGGAGGGCGGCATGAAGAACCTTACAAGAATCCTGGCGTTGGCGTTGGCCGCAGTTGCCCTGCAGGCCGGGGCCCAGAATTACCCCACGCGGCCGGTGCGCGCGATCATCGCCTTCCCGGCCGGCAGCGCCACCGACATCATCGGCCGCGTCATAACGGCAAAGGTGTCTGAAATCTGGGGTCAGACGGTGGTGGCGGACAACCGCGGCGGCGCGGGCGGCTCGATCGCCTCGGCGATCGCGGCGAAGGCGGCGCCCGACGGCTACACGCTCATCATCAACTCCAACGCTCACGTGGTGAATCCCTCCATGTGGGTCAAGCTGCCCTACGACACGCTCAAGGACTTCGTGGACATCATGCCGCTGGTGGGGCAGCCCAACGTGATGGTGGTCGGCCCTGCCTCGAAGCTGAAGACATTCGGAGATTTCCTGGCCTTCGCGAAGGCAAACCCGGGCAAGATCAACTTCGCCTTCGCCGGCCTCGGCAGCGGCACGCACCTGAACAGCGAGAAATTGAAGCTCGACGCCAAGATCGACTTCACGCTCGTGTCGTACAAGGGCTCCGCGGACGCGATTACCGACGTCGTGGGCGGCCGGGTGGATACCTATTTCTCGCCGATCTCGGCTGGCCTGCCGTTCATCCAGGCGGGGAAGCTGCGGGCGCTGGCCATCACCTCGGCCAAGCGCTCGAGCCAGCTCCCAGATGTGCCCACCATCGCGGAGTCGGGGGTGCCCAACTTCGAGTACATCCTGTGGTTCGGGCTGTGGGGCCCGGCCGGAATTCCCAACCCTATCGTGAGCAAGATCCGCAAGGACTTCGGCGCGGCGCTGCAGGACAAATCGGTGCGCGAGAAGCTCGCGACGCTGGGCAACGACGTCATCGTCATGCCTCCGGCGCAATTCCGGAAACACGTGGAAAACCAGATCGCGGAGACCAAGGTCATCTTCAAGGCTGCCGGGATCAAGCCCCAATAAGATCAGCTATCAGCTATCAGCGATCAGCCCTCAGCCAGAGCACGACGTGATTCAGGCTGTACGCCGATCGCTGAAGGCTGACAGCTGAATTCAGATGAAATACCGCCAGCTGGGCAAAAACGGCCCGCGCGTGTCCGCGATCAGCATGGGACGCGGGAGCCAGTCGATCAAGCTCGACGACGGGCCGATGGTGCAGTCCTTCAACACGACCATCCGCCGCGCGTTCGATCTGGGCATCAACTTCTTCGATTCGTCGGACGCCTACTGGGGAACGCGCCACGAGGTGCTGCTCGGCCGTGCCGTCAAGAGCTTCCGCGATAAGGTGATGGTCTCGAGCAAGTTCGGCAACATCGACCTGCCGGACGGGAAGAAAGCGACCAACGGCCGTCCCGAGTACGTTCAGCAGTGCTGCGAGGCGAGCTTGAAGCGCATGGATGTGGACGTGATCGACGTCTTCTACCTGCACCGCGTCGATCCGGCGGTGCCGATCGAGGAGACGGTCGGCGCGATGGCGCGCTTGATCGAGCAGGGCAAGGTGCGCTGGATCGGCGTGTGCGAAGCGGGGCCGGACACCCTGCGGCGCGCGCACCGTGCCCATCCCGTCGCTGCGCTGCAGACCGAGTACTCGCTGTGGTACCGAGAGGTGGAGCGCGATATCATCCCGGTGTGCCGGGAGCTCGGCATCGGCTACGTCGCCTATGCGCCGCTCGGCAGGGGACTTCTCACGGGCAGGATCAAGACTGTGGACGATCTTGCGCCCGGCGACCGCAGGCGCCGCCACCCGCGCTTCCAGCCCGAGAACCTTGCGCGCAACGTGAAGCTGGTGGAGGAGCTGGAGGCGATGGCGCGGGGACAGGGCGTGACGGCGGCGCAACTCGCGCTCGCGTGGCTACTCGCCCAGGGCGAGGATATCGTGCCGATACCCGGCACCCATCACGTGAAGAACCTGGAATTGAATGCCGCCGCCGCCGACATCCGCCTCTCGCCGGAGAAAGTGGCGCGCCTCGGGGAGATCTTTGCCATTGGCGCGGGCGCGGGCAAGCGTTATGGCGACAATGTGCTAAAGGGCGTCGGCATCTAGCCGCACCCATTCCTTCCCCATGGCAAAGTCCGCAGGCAAGGCACCCGGAACGCCGCAGAAAGAGAATCCGCGCAAGTACCCGCGCATCGACGAGCGCGTGGCAGAGAATTTCGTGTCGCTTCAGGAAATCGTGGCGACGGCGCGGCGCAATCTGCCGCAGGACCTGTGGGATCACCTTTCCGGGGGTTCGGACTCCGAGACGACGCTGCTTCGCAACCGCCAGGCGCTCGACAGCCTGGCGCTGCGCCAGCGCGTGCTGGTGGACGTGCGCAATATCGACATTACGACGACGCTGCTGGGGCAGAAGCTCGCGAGCCCCGTCTTCCTCGCGCCGGTCGGCGGCTTCGTAGGATTCGCGCATCCGGAAGGCGCCTGCAACGTCGCGCGGGCGGCGGTGGCGCACGGCACGACGGCCTTCATCAGCACCGCGGCGAAGCCGAGCCTCGAGGCCGCAGCGGCTGCGGTCAAGGAGCCGCTCATCTTCCAGCTCTACGTGCGGGCCGACCGCAAATGGGTGGCGGACATCCTCGACCGCGCGAGGGCCGCGGGCTATCGGGCGCTATGCGTGTGCGTGGACCGGAACTACTACGGCCGCCGCGAGCGAGACATCATCGCCCGCGCCAACGTGCGCGAGGGGTTCGGCAATCCCAGCTTCCAGATGGCGCTCAACTGGAAGGACCTCGTCTGGATGAAGAGCCACTGGAAGGTACCGCTGATCGTGAAGGGCGTCGCTACCGCGGAGGACGCGCGCCTGTCGGTCGAGCACGGCGCCGACGTTGTCTACGTCTCCAACCACGGCGGGAGGCAGCTCGACCACGCCCAGGGCACCATCGAAGTACTGCCGGAAGTGGTCGCCGCCGTGGACGGCCGCGCCGAGATACTTTGGGATGGCGGCGTGCTGCGCGGCACCGACGTCGTGAAGGCGCTCTGCCTCGGCGCGCGCGCGGTCGGCGTCGGCAAGCTCCTCGGCTGGGCCCTGGCAGCGGCAGGCGAGGCGGGCCTGAAGCGCATGCTCGAGTTGATGGACGTGGAAATCCGCACGGCGATGGGCCTGATGGGCGTCACCTCCCTCGCGCAACTGAACCCCTCCTGGGTGCGGCAGGCAGCGCCGGTACGCCCGGCGAGCCAGACCAACGCCTATCCGTGGTTCGAGGAGCGGCATCACAGGAAGTAATGACTGACGACGGGTGAGCAACGCTGGACGCTCGCAGAGGCCTCAGGTATGATTGACCAGAATTCTGGTCAACTTGAAAACCGTGCAAATGGCGAAGACTTTACCGATATCGGAAGTAAAGGCGCGTCTGCCCGAGCTGGTTACTGGCGTGGAAGAACGCGAAGAAGAGATCGTTGTGACTCGCAACGGCAAGCCGGCGGCGGTGCTGGTCAATTACGCGGAATTCGAGCGCCTCAAGGAAACGCTGGATGTCCTGAGCGACCCGGGTCTTATGCGCCAGATCGAGGAAAGCCGCGCGTTCTACGCGGCGGGGGGCAAGGGTCTTTCTTTTGAAGACGTCTTTGGAGAGCCGTTGCGGCCAGTCCGCAAAAGCCGCCGCTGATGGCCGGCTATCGGCCGGAGATACCGCCGCGCGTTGCCGAGGTCATCCGGCACCTCCCGCCGGAGGTGAAACGAAGCATCAAGGCCGCACTCCGAGCGTTGAGCGGCGGCTCTGCTGCGGGCGAGCCCCTGCAGCGGGAACTCGAAGGACTCGTGAAGTATCGGGTCAAGCGCTACCGCATTGTCTATGCGCTCGATCGAAAACGAAAAATCATTCGTATCCTGGCCGTCGGGCACCGCCGCGCAGTCTACGAAGAGCTGGCCGATCTTGTCCGCAGGCGCCGATAGGTGATGATCGATGAGAGCCAAGCAAAAATTCGCACGTAAACCAGCCACCAGCAACCAGCCACCAGCCACACCTCTCAAGCTTGAGCCGCGGCTCAAGGCAATCATGGCGCAGGAGTATCCGCGCTTCTCCGACGCGGAATACGTCCGCCGGCACAAGGCGCTTGGCGCGGTGATGGAGAAGGCAGGGGTGGACCACCTCCTCGTCATCACCGACCATCGTGCCGGAAACGCTCCACAGTGGGTCACCGGCTGGCCGGGCACCGTCGAGGCCTACGTCATCTTCCGGCCGGGCGAGAAGATGTGGATGGCGGTTGAGTGGGTCAACCATTTTCCGCTCGCTCGGAAGATCGCCCACGACGTGGAAGTGCACTGGGGTGCGCACCACGGTCTGCAGCAGATGGTGAATGAGCTGAAGCGCCGCGGCGCGAAGCGCGTTGGCATCATGGGCCCGCTGGGGATTGCCAAGTTCAGGCAGCTCGAAACCCAGTTCCAGATGGTGCTGCTGGACGCGGAATATATCCGGCTGCGCCAGATCAAGTCGGAGGAAGAACTCGACTGGCTGCGGATCGGGGCCGCGCTATCCGACGCGGGGCTCGCCGCGCTTCTCGCCGGCACGAAGCCGGGGCTTACCGAGCGCGAGCTGGGCGCAATCTGCGAGAGCGCCTACATCAAGCATGGCGGCACGACGATGATCCATTACATCGGCGTGACATCGATGGCGAAGCCGCATATTTACGTGCCGCCCCAGCACCACTCCCCGCGCAAGGTGAAGAAGGGCGACGTCGTCTTCTGCGAGCTCTCTGCCTACTGGTGGGACTACGCCGGCCAGGTGCTGCGCACGTTCACCGTGGCCGCGGAACCGACCCCGCTCTTTCGCGACCTGTATGAAACGGCGGAAGCGGCGTTCGATTCAGTGACAGGCGCCATCCGGCATGGCGCGACGATGCACGAAATCCTGGATGCCACCGGCGTCATCGAGAAGAACGGCTTCACCGTGTGCGACGACCTGATGCACGGCTTCGGCGGCGGCTACTTCCAGCCCATCATCGGCACGAAAAGCCGGATGGCGGGGCCGCTGCCCGACATGAAGCTGGAGGAAAACATGACGGTGGTGGTGCAGCCCAACGTCATCACCCGCGACCATAAGGCAGGCGTGCAGGTCGGGGAGCTCGTGCGCGTCACTCGCTCGGGCTTCGAGCGGCTGCATCGCGCGAAGCGCGGCCTCTTCCGCGTCGGCTGAAGCTACTTCGTAGGCGCCATCAGCGCCTTGCGCAGGGGCACGCCACTTCCGAACTTCTTGGCGAACTCGGCGTTGGCGACGCCGTACTCGTCCACCACGTCCACTCGCGTGATCTCGAAGAACTCGTCCCGGTGATAGCGCAGGGTACCGATATACACGGCGCGGTCCCCCGGCTTCAGCGCCACCCACAGCCCGCCCGGGAAGCGGGCGCCGCTCATTCCGGGGGCGACGTCCAGGATCAGGACGCCGCCCAGTATATAGAAGGGCGTGCTGCGGCTGTGCACGAAGAAGTGGCTGCCCAGCGTCGCCTCGATGCGGCCGGCATAATCGGAGATTGCCGGCTCCGGCGGCAGCACGCGCTTGCGCTCGTCGGTGAGCAGGAATATCCGGTTTTCGTACGTGCCGGTACCGATGCCGCGGAGGCGCTGCTCTCCTTTACGCAGCGGCGGCACCAGCTCCACACGGCCGACGACAATCGTTTCCCCGCTGCCGACAGCATGCGCGCTGTCGGCGGGCACCCGTGGCGCGGGCATACAGCCCGCAAGCGCGAGCGCCAGGAGCAGCGCGAATGCGCGGGTCACTTGATCCGCGCCAGCCGCTGGCGAATCTTCTCCTCCCAGGTGGAGCCTTTGATCTCCGTGTCCTCGAGGATCCGCCGCAGGAGCTCCGCCTCGGTCGGCGAGTCCACGCGCACGATGTCGAACTTGCCGCCCTCGAACCATCCGGTCTTCACGTGCTGGTACTTATAGGAGCCGAGGAAATAGATGCCGGGCTTGGTGATGCGCACCCCCTGGTCCGCGCCCTGCCGCGGGAAGTTGTAGCGATAGTCGCCCTTCCAGAAGCTCGACCCGTAAAGCGTAGCGAGCTTGTACGACCCCGGCGGCAGGTAATAGGTGTAGAAGAGCCCGTCGCGCACGTCAGTTCCCCAGTACGGTTTGTCGATCGGCGGCGCGACCTGAAGGATCGTCGCGCCGTTCACCGGCGTCGGCGCGTCGGCCATGTCCACGTAGCCGAACACCAGCGAGTTGCTCGGGTCGTTGACGCTGCGCCCGTGCCCGCCACTGGCGCAGCCAGCGAGGATTCCGAGCGCGAGCAGGCCAGGAATTAGCCAGATGCGTTTCATATTGGTCCTCCTTTGAGAAAGCAAAGGTCCAGCCCCTCTACCATCTGCGACCGCCGAGTTTCTGGCAAGGAAATTCCTGACATGCGCCTTTCATCGGCGCACATTCCTGTGTCATACGCCACGATTTGGCGCGATACCTTTCGGACTTGTTTACCCTCCCCCTCGAGGATGAGGGCTAGGTGCGGTACTCCCCTCCTGCCTGAGGGCGAGCCGGGGTTTCGAGAAGCATGCCTTCGAGCCGGCGAGCGACAGTCGCGATGCAGCGCGACTGGACGGGCGGGGTGACTACGAAGTAGTCGGGGTGGTGGGAGTGAGCGTGTTTCTTCTACTGACCGCGCGCCGGCCACTCCGGCGTGTGGTAGCCAAGCGGCACCGAAGGCCGGCTCCAGCGCGGCGGCGTCTCGGAGAGGCGCACAACCGGACCGAGGTGCTGCAGCCGGCCGTCGGGCGTTTCGCTAGTGATCGACCAGCGTTCGATCTCCGCCGAGGTGAAATCCTTCGGCACGTCCTTCAATTGGGCCTCCGGCACTTCGCCGCGTCCGACGAGCCAGCGCCCGGTCTGCGCGAGCGAGATGCGCACGAGCCAGCTACCACCCTCGCGCGCGCGGCGGGCAAGCGCCACCATGGCGCCGAAGGCCATTAGATAGCCGGTCAGATAGTCGATCGCCGAGACTGGATAGAACTGCGGGCCTGGCGCCGCGCCGGGAAAGACTTCCCCCTGACGGCTCGCGATGCCACTGACCGACTGCACCACCGTATCGAATCCGCGGCGCGACGCCCACGGGCCGACATGTCCGAAGGCGCATAGCGAGACGACCACGATGCCCGGCCGCAATTGCGCGAGCGCCTCGGGCGAGAAGCCGCGATTGGAGAGCGCGCCCGGCCGGTAGCCTTGCGAGAACACGTCGGCCTCGCGAGCGAGCCCGCGCAGAGTCTCGACATCTCTCTTTTCGCGCAGATCGAGATAGGCCGAAAGCTTGCCGTGGCCCGTGTCGTGTTCCTGGTAGCCGAGACTCGGCAGGTGCGCCGCGGTGATTTTCAGGACGTCGGCGCCGTACTCGGCCAGGGTGCGTGCACAGGTCGGCCCGGCCAGGACCCGCGTCAGGTCGAGCACCCGGATGCCCGACAACGGCCGATCACTGTCGGGAAGCTTTTCCGGCG
>JAHZNX010000264.1 GCA_020028375.1 Betaproteobacteria bacterium
GGGGCACCCGGCCCCCTTCCGCGCTGCCGCCGCTCACTTCACGGAGAGGATCCACTGCACCATGGTCTTGATGTCGGCGTCCTTCACGTGGGCGTTGGGTGGCATCGGGATATCGCCCCAGGTGCCCTTGCCGCCGGCCTTCACCTTCTGCGCGAGGCTCGCCTCCGCCTTCTTGTCGTTGCGGTAGCGCTCGGCGATCTCCTTGTAGCTGGGCCCGACCAGTTTCTTGTCCACCGTGTGGCAGGCAAGGCAGCCGCTCGCTTTGGCGAGCGCCTCGACGGCATTGGCGTCGGCGGCGTGCGCGCCGGCGGCGAGCATCGCGGCGGCGACGGCGGCGATCAGGGTAACGAAGATTTTCATGCAGGTTCTCCGGGGTTGTTTGCGTTCAGGTCAAAAAAACCCGCGCATTCTAGCAGGAATTTGACGAAACCCAGTCCGACAAACTCCGTAGCCAGTACCGCCTCACATTTCGCAAGCGAAACGCTTACGCCGGGTGCCTTCCCGCGGATAGCGTGCGCTCGAGATCCGCGAGATCGCCGATCGCGGGCAGGCAGGTCACGCCGCGGCACACCCAGGCGTTGACACCGCCGGCGGGAGCGGCCTTGTCGAGGACGGGCGGCAATCCCGCCTGGCCTGCGGGTAGGGTGACGACGAGGGCATCGGGCCGGTAGCGCGCCGCGAGCGCGCGTTGCCACCCGGCCATCGCGCCGGCGGGGCCGCGCAGGACGACGGTCTGGGGTGGGACGAGGTGCTCATCGAGCGCCGTGGCGAGGCTCACACAGGCGCCCGGCTGGCGCTCGAGCTGGGGATAGAAGAGCTTCAACGCGCGCTCCGCCGCTTCCAGATAACGCGCCTCGCCGATGAGGTGCCCCAGCCGCTGCAGGGCGAAGGCGGCGATGCCGTTACCGGCGGGTGTCGCGTTGTCGTGGCCGGGCTTGGCGCGGTGGATGAGTTTCTCGTGGTCGTGCGAGACGAAGAAGAAGCCGCCCGCCGCGCGATCCTCGAAGCGCTCGAGCAGAAGCTCCGCCAGATCACGCGCGAACCGCAGGTCGTCCTCCCTGAATTCGCACTGCATGAGCTCGAGCAGCGCATCGAGCAGGAAGGCGTGGTCGTCGAGGTAGGCGTTCAGGTGCGCGACGCCATCCTTGTAGGTGGCTTGGAGCCGGCCGCCACGCCACAGCGTTGCCCGGATGAACTCCAGCGCCCGCCGCGCGGAGGCGAGCCAGGCATCCTCGCCGAATGCGCGGGCGGCGCGCGCGAGCCCCCGCACCATCATCGCGTTCCAGCTCGTGAGGACCTTGTCGTCCCGTCCCGGGTGTATGCGCAGCTCGCGCGCCGCGAGGAGCTTTCCCCGCGCGGATTCGAGCCGCGCTGCGCACTCCGCTAACGGCAAATCGAGCCGCCTCGCGACGACTTCGAGCGGCTTCATCACCCGCAGGTGCCAGCGGGCGCCTCGAAGCGTGGGACGAGGGGCCCCCGCCGGGGGATCGGCCCGCGAAGAGGATGCCGGCGACCGCGCATTCGAGGCGCCTGCATCCCGCTCCGGGGTCGCATCCCCTCTTTGAGGGGCCCCTGCTCCGCCCTCCGCGGTCGCCCCTTCGAAATTGGGCGCGCCGTCGAGCCCGTAGTGGGGCTCGACCACTGCGTACTCGTCGGCCGTGAGGAGGCCCCTCACCTCGTCCGGCGTCCACACGTAGTACTTGCCTTCCTCGTGCTCGGAGTCTGCGTCGAGCGAGGAGTAGTAGCCGCCCTCCGGCGACTGCATCTCGCGCATCACCCAGCCCGCGATCCCCCGCGCCGTTCTCTCGAACAGCGGCTGCCGCGTGACGAGCCAGGCGTCGCTGTAGAGGGCGATCAACGCCGCGTTGTCGTAGAGCATCTTCTCGAAATGCGGAATGCTCCAGTAGGGATCGACGCTGTAGCGGCAGAAGCCCCCGCCCAGCTGGTCGTAGATGCCGCCTTCTGCCATCTTCACGAGCGTCAAGCGGGTGATCGAGAGGCCCAGTTCGCCGCCATCGAGCGCGTGCCGCCGCAGGCAGAAGGAGAGCTCGTAGGGATGCGGGAACTTCGGCGCCTGGCCGATGCCGCCGTGCACGTCGTCGAAAATCTGCGCAAACTCGCGCACCGCGGCGTCGAGCGGCGAGCGCTTGAGCTCCTGCGCGCCCGCGGGCGCCGGCAACGTGCGCGCGAGCGCGTCGAGGAGCGCCGCGTTCTGCCGCCCGATCTCCTCGCGCTTGTCGCGGTAGGCTTCCGCGACGCGCGGCAGAAGATCGAGAAAACCGGCCATGCCGTGGCGGGCGCGCTTGGGAAAATAGGTGCCGCCGAAGAACGGCGTGCCGTCGGGCATGAGGAAGAGCGTGAGCGGCCAGCCGCCGCTCCGTTGCGTCAGCATCGCATGCGCGGTCTGGTAGATCTGGTCGAGATCGGGCCGCTCCTCGCGATCCACCTTGATATTGATGTAGTGCCGGTTCATCTCCGCCGCCACCTCGGGGTCCTCGAAGGACTCGTGCGCCATGACATGGCACCAGTGGCACGCGGAGTAGCCAATCGAAAGCAGGATCGGTTTGTCGGCCTCGTGCGCGAGCCGGAGCGCCTCTGCTCCCCAGGGATGCCAGTCGACGGGGTTGTCGGCGTGCTGCCGCAGGTAGGGCGAAGTCTCGGTGGCGAGGCGGTTGGACATGACGAGCGGCGGGTGTTGGCGCATTGTGTCACGGCCCGCCGGCCGGCGCATCGTGCCGGACGTGCTCAGCGCGCTTCGGTGATGGCTTGCAGGGTTGCGCGGTATTGGACGAGGCGCGGGCCGCCGATTTCGACCGCGCGTTGCGCCGCGGCGAGGGCTTCTTCCCGCTGCCGGAGCTCGAGCAGGGTCTGGGCCAGGTTGTTCCACGCGTCGGCCGCCCGGGGGTGGAGGCGGATCGCCTCGCGGTAGGCCGCCTCGGCGCCGGGGAGGTCGCGCAGTGCGTAGGCCGAATTTCCGAGCCCGATCCGCGCGGCCAGATTGCCGGGCCAGCGCTCGATCGCTGTCGTGTAGGCGCGGCGCGCGGCGCCGGGCGCGACTCGCTCCAGCGCCGCGATCGCAACTACGTATCGGTCCTCGTCGGCTGTTGCCGGCAGCTGCTCCGGGGCGAGCGCCAGCATGGCCCAATGCTCGCCGCGCGCCCAGGTGTGCTCGAATGTGGTCAGCGTCATCACTGCCCGGGACGTCGTGCCGGAGCGCAGAATGATTTCCTCGCGCGGCAGGTCGTAGCCGACGACGACCGCGTAATGCCAGAGCGGCGCGAATCCGAGGGCGAGATTCTGGAGCACGATCACCGGAGTGCCGTCGGACGCCTCCCGCAGCACGTCCTCGAGCCGCGGCGCCAGGCGGTAGGCGACCCGTCCGTGGCGGCGGGCGGCCGCAAGCATTTCCGTCTGCAGCGAGCCTTCACGGCCGGGGAGGTAGACCTGCGGGACCAGCGCCTCGGGCGTCGTTGCCGAGCCCGAGTCGGTGAGGACCATTGCGAGCGCAGCGGGCCCGCATTGGTACTCCTCCTGCGGATAAAACGGCACGCGGGTGAGTTCGACGCGCTGCGGCAACGCCGCCGGCGGCCGTGCAAGCAGCTCCGCGAC
>JAHZNX010000265.1 GCA_020028375.1 Betaproteobacteria bacterium
CGCTGCATTGCCCTGGCCGGTGTGAGTCCGGGTTTGATGTCATCCGGAATCGGTGCGGCGACCTGGGAAAGCGTGCCCACCCCGCGCGGCAGGGTCTCTCCCTCGGAACGGCGTTTCTTCATGGGCGGCCAGTTGTCGATCGGCTCCACCGCAAAGCTCGCGGGCGGCTCGCCCCTCTGATAACGCTCCCACATCGTCGTGTAGGCGGCTTCGATATGGCGGCGGAAACGATCCGTGTCGAATAAAGGATAGGTGTCGCGGTTCTGGGCCAGCTTCGATTTGATGTCGGAGAGACGCTTGCGGTTCGTGGCAAGCTCCAGCGCCAGCGCCTCGTAGTCTTCCAGCGAATGCGTGATCAGCTCGGGAAGGCCGATGGCGTTCAGCAGGCTCGCCGCTACCCGCCCGGCGAAGGTTGTCCCCAGACAGGTCAGCACCGGCAGTCCCGCCCATAAGGAGTCGCTGGTGGTGCCGTGGCCGTTGTAGGGAAGCGTATCCAGGGCGAGATCCGCCAGGCGCTGGCGGGGAAGGTGGTCTTGTATCTTTTCAGCTCTGGGCGCAAAGACTAGCCTTTCCGGAGCGATTCCTCTGTGAGCTGCCTCATTTCTCAGGTTGCGCATTGCATCCTTACCGCCCTCGCGCAACCACAGCACGCTTCCCTCGACCTTGGCCAATAACCGCATCCACACATCGAAGATCATCGGATTGATCTTGTAGCCATTATTGAACGAGCAGAACACGAACCCCCGCTCGGGAAGCCCGGCCTCGGCGCGGGCCGGCGTCCGATCGGCAATGACGCGCCTGGAATCGCTTGCCATGTAGGTATCAGGCAGATAAACCACTTTTTCCGAATAATAGGGAAAGTGCTGCTCGGGAATTACGAACCGATCGGCAACGATGTAGTCGATATAGTCCGCCCCCATCGTCCCGGGATAGCCGAGATAGTTGACCTGGACCGGCGCAGCGCGCAGCGCGGAAATCCCGGTGCGACCGTCAGTCGTAAAGCCATTCAAGTCCACTGCAATGTCAATCTCCAGGTCACGCAGCAATTGGGCCACTTCGCGGTCGCTCCTCCGTTGAACGTCTACAAAACGGCTGAAGGCTCCCTTGAGGCGTGATCGCATTTCGCTGGGGACATCAGGGCAGAACGATACGGCGGTGGTCTCGAATCGCGCCTGGTCGTGCGTCTCAAACAGCCCGAGCAGACAATAAGCCATTACGTGCTCGCGAAGATCGGCCGACAGATAAGCGACGCGAATTCTGTCATGGCGAAAATGCGCCCCCCTTGGGAAGGGAGCTGGGGATGCGGGAAACTTGTCACTGATCCATGTCCGGGAACACAGCAGTTGATCTTGCGGGGAATCGGCAATGCTCAAAGCAATGAATGGAGGGACGCTTCGTTTCCCGGCCCGGATGGCGTTCACGAGGCCCTCATCCTCCTCGTTGCGTCCCCGCCAGTCGCTGCCGTGCATTCTTGCCCATGCGAGCGTGCCCGCCACGTACTCAAGTTCAGGGCTGATCGCCAACGCCTTCTCGTAACTGTCGGCCGCCTCCTGGTAACGACCGAGATCCAGCAACGCGTTACCCACACCCTGAAGCGCCTCGGAGAAAACCGGTCTGATCTCAAGCGCACGCTCAAAGCTTGCCAGCGCCTCCTGCGGCCGCTTCAGTTCCCGCAAGGCCTTCGCACGATTGTAGAGCGCTTCGGCAAAGTCAGGCTTTATGGCCAGCGCGCGGTCGTGGCTGGCCAGCGCCTCCTCCGGTCGCTTCAGCTCCAGCAAGGCAATGCCACGGCTCGTGAGCGTGTCCGCGTCGTCAGGCCGGATCTTCAGGGCTCTTTCGTATGAGATGAGCGCTGCCTCGGCCGATTTCAGCGCGACCTGGCAATTGCCTAGATGGAGGAGCGCCATCGCATCCTCCGGATTGATTTCCAACAGTCTTTCACACAAGCGTTTCGCCTCGGTGTATTTCTTTAACCGGAATAGAACAGCCGCCAGGTTATTCATCACGCTGGGGCGTTCCGGCGCTAGCGCCAGCGCTTTCACGTAGAGGATCTCCGCCTGCTCCAGATCGCCCTTTTTTTGCAACGCCAGCGCATCCAGGAACAGCTGTTTCGCTTCCGCCAGTGAGTTCATTTGGCTGCTGTCGCTGATGGCGGAGACCATCGCGCTCGATCGCCTCTAATTGTTGGTCGGCGCCACCGCAAAGCTCGCGGGCGGCTTGCCCCTCTGATAACGCTCCCACATCGTCGTGTAGGCAGCTTCGATATGGCGGCGGAATCGATCGGTGTCGAACAAGGGATAGGTGCCGCGGTTCTGCGCCAGCTTCGATTTGATGTCGGCCAGGCGCTGCGGATTCCTCGCCAGCTCGAGCGCAAGACTCTCGTACTCCTCCAGCGAATGCGTTATCAGTTCAGGAAGACCTATGGCGTTCAGCAGGCTCGCCGCCATCCGCGACGCGAAAGCCTCCCCCGGGCAGGTCAGCACCGGCACGCCCGCCCACAGCGCATCGCTCGCCGTCGTCCCGCCGTTGAACGGCGAGGTATCGAGGAACAGATCGGCGAGCTGCATGCGTGCGAGATAGTCGGCGTACGGCAAGCCCTCCGCGAAAACGAGCCGCCCCGGATCGGCGCCCCGCCGGCGTGCTTCCGCGCGCAGGTTCTGCACCACCACCGGCTGGCTGGCGAACAGCCACAGCACGCTGCCCGGCACAGCCTGCAGCAGTCTCAGCCAGCGCTCGAACAGGGACGGCGTGATCTTGTAGCTGTTGTTGAAGCAGCAAAACACGAATCCCGACTCCGGCAATCCCACCGCCGATCGCGTGGGCCTCATCGCACCGACGCCCCGCCGGTCGTCGTTGGCCTGGAAGCACTCGGGCAGGTAGACGATCTTCTCCGCGTAATGCGCCTCCTGTCCCGGCGGCACCACGACCGCGTCGGCGATGAGGTAATCCATGTAGGGCGCGCCCATCGTGCCGGGAAAACCCAGGTAGTTCACCTGCACCGGCGCCGGGCGGTGCGCGAATACCGGGGCCCGGCTGCCGAGCGTGTAACCCATGAGATCCACGGCAATGTCGATCTGGGCATCGCGCAATGATGCGGCGATCTCCGCGTCGGTTTTCCCGGTCACGTCCACGACGCTCCCGAGCGCGGCCCTGACGCGGCGGCTCGCCGGGCTACCGTCATCGGGCCGCAGCGAAAACCCGCAGATCTCGAAGCGCTGTCGATCATGGCGCTCGAACACGCCCGCCATCAGGCGCGAAACGGGGTGCTCGCGGAAATCGGCGGATACGTACGCCACACGGATCCTGTCGTGTGCGTAGGCAACGCCCGTCCACAGCGGCGTCGCACTCGCGGGATATTTCTCGGCGGCAAAGGCCTCGGCACAACCGCGCTGCGCGGCGGCCGACGCCGTCACCGCCAGAAACGAGAATGGCGTATCGGCCTTGCGGCCCTGGGCGACGGCCTGGACCAGCTCATCCGCGTGCGATGCGTAGCCCGCCCACTCGCAGCAATGCGCCCGAGAGTGGAACAGGTCCCCCTGCGCATGTTTCCAGTCGGGTGCCAGCGCCAGCAGGCGCGTGAGGGCGACCGCCGCTTCCTCG
>JAHZNX010000266.1 GCA_020028375.1 Betaproteobacteria bacterium
TACTGCCAGTGTCCGGGCGCGTTGCTCGAAGGCGAGCACCTGGCGCGGCGCGCGGACGCGTCATGACCATCTGGTCTCAGAGCATCGCCCGCGAGACGCTGCTCCACCAGCCCTCGCAGAATCCGTCGCTTGCCGCGCGCGCATTGCTCGGCCTCAAGGGCGCGGCGGGGTACGCTCGCCGCGTGCCGATCCTGCGCGGCAAGCGCCGGCGTCCGTTCTTCCGCGAGAACCTCGCGCTCCCCGCGGCGGCACTACTCGGCGGCATCCCCGGCGTCGGGCGCAAGTTCGACCCGAAGAAGCACGCGCAGCGCATCGCCCGGATCGACG
Source organism: Betaproteobacteria bacterium (assembly GCA_020028375.1). GTDB lineage: Bacteria > Pseudomonadota > Gammaproteobacteria > Burkholderiales > SG8-41 > SG8-41. Next base: position 328 of record JAHZNX010000266.1, read on the forward strand.
CGTGGGCGGCGCAGGCGATGGCCGGCAAGGCCGTCGACTACCACGTCCAGGTACTCACCGACATCGCGAACGGCGCACCGACTGCGCTGGTCGCCACGTACGACGAGGTCCGCGCGTATGCCGCGGCGAAGCTCGCCCCGATCCTGGCGGCGCAAGAGAAGCAGGCCGAGCGCCAGCTCGAGCTGAAAGCGGAGGCGCGCGAACGCGCCGCCGCGTCGTCAGCGCGCGAGTCGCGCTTCCTCGAGGCAGGCACTTCGGTAGCGGGTGCGCTGGCGTCCGCAGTTGGGCGCAGGGGGGCCCGACGGCCTGCGCGTCGGCGGCGTCGGCCGCGGTACGACTACTAGGGCCGCCAGTGTCGCGCGCGGAGCTGGAGCGCTTCGGGCTGCTGCTGGAATCGGTGCAGCAGGAGCTGGAACTATCGCCCTCGTCGTCATCGGAGGACTGGCTGCGGGAGCCCTCATCGGCACTCTGCTCCGCAAGCGCTTCGGCACTGCGAAGGCGATCCGCGCGGAGGAAGCGGCGGCGCAAGGCGCGCTCGCAGTCCGAGAAGCGCGCCGGCAGTTAGAGGACGAGCTCGGCCGGGCGCTGACGACCGCGGAGCGGAAAAAGCTGTTCGGCGCGTACGAAGCGAACCTCGAGGAGCTGGGGTTCGAGCAGAACGAAGTCGGCATGTGGTTCCGCCCGCGCTCGGGCGTCGAGCGCTTCCTAGGCTGAGGATTCAACCGATGGCGCAGGGTGGCATGGAAGGGCCGGTCCAGTTCAAGTGGTCGCAGGCGATCCTGACGGGCGCGACGTTCAACCCGCTCGATGGATGGGACTATGAGACGCCCGACAGCATGGTCGCGGTTGAAGTGATCCACCGCGCCACAGCGGTCGGCCTGGTCGCCGTCGTCAAGTCGGGCGGCCTCGCGATCACGCAGGAAAGCCCGGTACAAGCGGGCGGGACAGCGGGCACCATCCCGAACCGCCTCAACACCGAGCCCGAGACGGGGAAGGGCTTCCCGTCGAAGAAGCTCGCCGTGTTCTACCGCAACCCCACGGGCGGCACAATCACCGTGGACGGCCTCATCATCGCCACCCCGATTGGCGGGGCGCGTGGTGGCTTCGGTGGTGGTGGCGCACGTCGGCCACCGCCCCGGCGCCGGCGCCGGTAGCCCATGCCGCGGGAACCAAGCCTCGGGTGGTGGAACGACATCGCCCGAGCGCTCTTCGGGTACACCGAACACGAGAGCCTCACGGTCGAGGATGAGATCCGCGCGGCGATCATCCTGCAGAACGACCGGCCCGAGTGGGGCTTCGTCGGCCAAGAGCTGTGGTGCGGTGGCGCGAACAACCAGCCGGGCGTCGCGGCCACACGGGCACTGATCGGGCTCCGCAACCCGCGGGGCTCGAATGTCCTGGCGATCATCGATGGGATCGGCATCGCCGATGGAGCTGCGACCATCATGATCAGCGGCCGCGTGGTGCCTCCACGGATCGCGGATGCCGGGCGGCCGACGCCGACGAGCACAATCCCCGGCACCCCGCGCGACACGCGCTGGGAAGCGGTGAACCAGCGACAAGCCACGTGCGTCGTGATAGGTGCGACTCCGGCCGCCCTCTTTGGTTTCGAGGTCGATCGCTGGTTGCCCACCTTCCAGCAGGGGCTCCCCATGGAGGGATTCCGCGCGATCCTCGCGCCCGGGGCCGACTACTACCTGCAGACGGACAACATCAACTCGACCATCGGTGGCAGCTTCCGCTGGCGCGAGCGCCTGCTCCAGAGTAGCGGGTTGCGCGCATGACCACGCGCGAGCGCGCAGGGGCGGTCGCGATTGGCGCACTGCTCGGCGGGATGTGCGCGCTGGCGGTCTGTATCCTAGAGAAAATCGTCCTACGTTGACCTAGGACGCACGATCTCCGAAGCGGGCCGCCGGGGCCCGTGAGGCGGCGTTGAGGGCCGCCACCCGGCACTCCACCTCAACGGGAGGGTCATCCTATGCCGCTCCACCACACTGACCAGCTCTGCATGTTCTTCGCCGAGATGTTCCTCAAGCTGCGGCTACGGCACTTCCGCCACCGGTACCCAGCAGTCGTGCTTCGCGACTACAACCCCACCGGTGCCTCGGCAGACCTGCAGATGGCGCACCTGGCCGGGCAGCTCGCCCGGCATGAAGCCTACGCCTCGTTCGTGAAAGGCGGCGCGTAGTCTCACATCACAGCATCGGCGTAGAGCGAGAGCGGGAGAGCTTGCCGGCCCCGCCTGTGGGCAGCCCGCCTCTAAGGCGATCCCGACTGCCGTTTTCCACAGACTGCGCTCGCTCTACTACGATGCTGGTCTACTTCTAGATGCGGGCCCGCGGGCCCAGAGAGGGGGGTTCTAGGGGGGAGAGCACGATTCTTGCAGTATGCACACCCTCTTGCACACTCTTTCCACGTGCCGTACCGTACAGCGTGACCTGGTTCAAGCGTGATGGTGCCGTGCGGAAGCCGTCAGCGACCGACGTGCGCACGATCACGCAGCGTCTTGAGGACATCGAGGATGACGTGGTCCAGCTCAAACACCGCTTCACGCGCCTGCAGGGCACGGTGACGGGGGCGCTGCGGCGGATGGAGCGCGAGCTGGACACGGCGCACGAGGAAGAGGGGGACTATGCCGGAGAAGAAGGCGAGTGAAGTAGTGCTGTGCACCTGTGGCCACAAGCACGGCCGCGGTGAGCTGTGCGGCGCCGTCGTGAGCGGCACGCCGATGCTCACGTACTGCCAGTGTCCGGGCGCGTTGCTCGAAGGCGAGCACCTGGCGCGGCGCGCGGACGCCTCATGACCATCTGGTCGCAGAGCATCGCCCGCGAGACGCTGCTCAGGCAGCCGTCGCAAAATCCGTCGCTTGCCGCGCGCGCATTGCTCGGCCTTAAGGGCGCGGCGGGGTACGCTCGTCGCGTGCCGATCCTGCGCGGCAAGCGCCGGCGTCCCTTCTTCCGCGAGAACCTCGCGCTCCCCGCGGCCGCACTGCTCGGGGGAATCCCCGGCGTCGGGCGCAAGTTCGACCCCAAGAAGCACGCACAGCGCATCGCCCGCATCGACGCGTGGGCGGCCCAGGCGATGGCGGGCAAAGCCGTGGACTACCACGTACAGGTCCTCACCGACATCGCGAACGGCGCACCGACCGCGCTGGTCGCCACGTACGACGAGATCCGCGCGTACGCAGCGGCGAAGCTCGCGCCGATTCTGGCGGCGCAAGAGAAGCAGGCCGAGCGCCAGCTCGAGCTGAA
>JAHZNX010000004.1 GCA_020028375.1 Betaproteobacteria bacterium
CGAGTGGCTCGCGAACACGCTCCACGTCTTCAGCCGCGATGGGCTTTACCGCGTGCATGCCGGGCCCTATCCGAGGGAAATGGAAGCGCGGCGGGATGCCGACCGCATCAGCCAGTCGCTAGGCGTGAGGCCCTTCGTGCTCACGCGGTGACGAAATAGCCGCTCATTAGTGGTGCGGCTTCGTCGAATCGGCAGGCTGCACTCTGAGTTCGACCCGAATCTCGCCCGCTCGCTCGAAGCGCAACGTAAGCGGGATGCGCTAGTCCTTCGCCAGCGGCCTCTTCAAACCGACGATCATCAGGTGCTGCCCGCCAGGGCGCAGCGTGAGCCGCTGCCCCGCCGGGACCTCGAAACTCTGCACCTCTCTCATTTTCATGACATCACCTTCGCGCACCATCATGTGCAGTTCGACGCGCTCGGCATACGGCGTGGAAGCGCCGACCAAGCGGTCCGGCACCTTCCCCGAGTTGCGAATTTCCAGGTAGCCCGCGGCGTTTTTCGCGCCCGGCGGTGTGGCACGGGTCCACGGATGGCGCACGTGAAGGTCGCCGCTTCGATAGCCGTGCTCTGCGGCCGCCGAGCTCGCAAACATGCCCGTGACGATACAGGCCGCGATAACGACCTGGTTCACTAGGATGAGCCTTCCAGCCGGAACACGATCGGCACCAGCATCCAGGATTCGACGGCGTCCGCGCCCCGGCGGGCCGGCGTGAAGCGCCAGGCCTTGACCGCTTCCAGCGCGGCGGCGTCGAGGTGCTGCGAGCCGCTCGAACGCTCCACCGCCACGCGTGTGGCAAGGCCATCGGGCGACACCCGCACGCGCAGCGTCACCGTCCCCTGCTCCCCGGCGCGCCGCGAGGCCAGCGGATAGTTTGGCGCCGGGTTGCGCAGGTATGCGGCGCTGGAACGGGTCGGCGGCACGGCAGCTGCGCCGGCATTTGCCAGCTCGGGCGCGGCGACCGTTCGTTGCGGAACCCCGGCGGGCTCGCCCGCGAATGAGGCGTTCTCCATCTCGCGGGGCCCGGATATCGCCGCGACCGGCGTGCCCAGCCTCTCCCGCAAATCCGGTGGAGCCTTAGCCGGATGGACTTCGGTCCGGGGCGACTGAGGAATCGGCGGCGCGGCGAGCTCGTGAGGGGTAACGGCGAGGTCGTCGGCCCCCAGGAGCACCACTTCGAGGGCGCCGGCGTGCGGCAGCTCGCGCTCATTTCCCGGGCCCGGCAGCGCCACCAGCACCGCCGCGTGCACCGCGATGCTGCCCAGTAAAAAGCCCGAAAGCGAGCCGCCGGCGCGTCCAGCCACCGCGTGCTTTCCTGGATAACGGGGATTACTGGGAGACCGCGACGGCGTCGGTCAGGCGGTAGTAGAGTCCCATCGGGTCGTCCTTCAGCACGACGAACTTGCCGGTGACGACGACGGGATCGAAGCCGTACTTGACCGGGGTCTTGGCGAGCACCTCGACCAGCTGGTCGGGGCCGCCCGGCAGGCAGAACGCGCACGTGGGGGGCATCGCGACAAGCAGGAAGCGCTTCTGCTTCTCGCCCATGTCGAGCGGCATCATGAAGCCCTGCAACTTGATTTCCTTCTTGTCGAGCGCGGAGACGTCCTTGGAGAACTGCGGAATGAAGCGGTCCTGCTGCCTGACCGGGGTGACCTGGCCCAGGGTCTTCCACGACACTACCCCCTTCAGGTCGGGCAGCGGCTTGGCGAGGTAGGGAGACGGCGGCAGCGGCGTGTCCATCGGACCCAGGTCCTTGCCGGGAATGTCCTTCTGCTGCGCCCAAACCGGTGCCTGGAACGCAAACAGCAATGCCACAAGACCGATGAAGATCCGCATATTTCCTCCGTCCATTGCTCGTCGACGATCCGGGACGTCAAGGGTTAGGGCGTTGATTCTACCCCAGGTTCCCCTGCACCGGGACAATAGCCCTATCAGTGCCTGTGCTTCATTCCACAGTACTTGCCTATTCCAAGGCCCTTGCAGTCCTTTGCGAGCTGCGCAAGGCAGTCCTTCTCCGGCTTGCCCGCCTCGAGGCACTTCGCGGCATTCAAGTGGGCATCGGCCATCGCGCGATGGTCCGCGATATCCTCCTTCACTTCGTCCTTGCTGTGCGGCTTTGCTTTCTTCTTGCCATCCTGAGCCATCACGGGGAACGCCAATGCAACGGTCACCATTGCCATGACCAATCCTGCTCTCCAGCCTGCTCGCATAAGTTCCTCCTTCTCCATGAAACTAGACCCTTAACCCCGGGCCAAGGTGCCGGCGATGTCGGTGCGATACGCGCGCCACGCCGGCAGTAGCGCGGCAGCGATGCCCACGGTCAGCGCCAGCCCGATCAGCCACATCTCCTCCGGCACCCACGCCCAGCCGGTGACGGCGGCCTGCTTCGCCGCCCTGAAAGCGAGGCCCAGCACCTCGGTAAGCACATGTCCCAGGGCGATTCCCAGAGCGGCGCCCAGGCCCGCCAGCATCACGCCCTCGAACAGCATCAGTGCCATGAGCTTTCCGGGGCCGGCGCCAAGCGTGCGCATCACGGCGAGATCGTATCGGCGCTCGAGCAGCGCGTTGTAGAGCGCGATGAAGACGGAAAGCCCGGCGGCCAGAATCAGCATCACCGCGAAACCCCGCAGCACGTCGACGCCCACGCCGATGATCGTGAACAGGCGCGCCGTCTCGTATGCAGGTGAAGCCGCCTGCATCTGGCTGTTCTGGTTGATGTAGCGCGGCAGCGTCGCCGCTGCGAGCGGTGAAGCATACTGGACGAGCAAGGCAGTCAGCTCCTTCTCGTCATCCGGCATCAGCTCGGCAACGCGGGCCACATCCTTGATGTCGTACTGGTCCGCGTGCACCGCCCACACACTCGTCACATCGGTGAGCACGAGGCGATCCACCACTGTCCCGGTGGGCGCCAGCACGCCCACGACCTGGTAGCTGTATGCCTCGTGCATGTGTTCGCCCTCCCCCACGCCCATGCCGTGCGCCCCGATGAAGGAGGCACCCAGCGTGAGTCCGGATTGCGCGGCGAGCTCGGCACCCAGCACCGCTTCGAGAGGCGCCTGCCACAGGCGCCCTTGCACGAGACGGGCGCCGTAGTGGGAGACATAGTCGTGGTTCGTGCCAACGATGCGGTATCCTCGAAAGTTGTCGGCGAGCGCCAAGGGGATGATCTTCCGTACTGCGCGGTTGCTGGCCAGTTCCTGCGCCTGCTTCCACGATATGTTGCCGGTCGGGACATCGAGCTGGTAGATGCTCGACAGGATGATCTGCATCGGACTGCCCTTGGCGCCCACCACGAGATCGATTCCCCGCGCGTCGCGCTGCATGCGTTCCTCGAGCTGGGAAGTGGCGAGCAGCAGCAGCGTAATGGTCGCCACGCCCAGCGCGAGGAGCAGCACGTTGAGCGCGGTGTTGAGCGCCCGCGCGCGCAGATAGGCAAGGCTTACGGTCGCCAGGTTCACGCCCGCTCCTTCAACTCGTAGTGGTTGGACATGCGCGACTTGATCCGCTGGTCGTGAGTTGCGACCACCAGCGTCGCGCCGCAGGCACGTGCCTGTGATTCGAGCAGCCCGTATGCCTGCGCGCAGCGCGCGTCGTCGAGGTTGGAGGTCGGCTCGTCGGCAAGCAGCAGCGTTGGGCGGTTCACCACGGCCCGCGCGACGGCGACGCGCTGCGCCTGGCCGAAGGACAGCTCATGCGGATGGGCATCGGCCTTGTCCGCGACGTCGAGGCTCGCCAGCACCTCGCGCACCCGCGAAGCGTCCTGCGGCAGAGAAGCGAGATACTGAGCGAGCAACAGGTTATTCGTGACGGTCAGGCTCGGCACGAGGTGCAGGCGCTGCAGGACGATGCCGATGTGCCGCCCGCGGAAGCGGTCGAGGTCGGCGGGCTTGAGCGCCGTGAGGTCCTGCCCGGCAACGTTTACGGTGCCGCTGGTCGGGCTGAGTATCGCCGCCAATATGTGCAAGAGCGTGGTCTTGCCGCTTCCTGAAGGTCCCAGCACCAGCCATTGCGATCCCTGTTCGACCTGCCATGCCGCAACCTGCAGCACCTCGGCGCCGTCGTATGCGTGCCTCAAGTTTCGCAGATCGAACACAGATGATCTCCTGCCGCGCTTTCCGCCAGTAGGGCAACGAATTCTACCGGTAACTGCTACTGGACGCTCATTACCGCTCTGAATTTTCCGGTGCAGCCTAATGCAATAGCGACTCCACTGCCCAGATCGTAGTGATGCCGACCGTCATCAAGCCGAGCTGCCATCCGATCTCGCCGGCGCTGTTCTGCCGGTGCATGTCGGGAATAAGGTCCGCAACCGCGATGTAAATGAAACAGGACGCGGCAAGTAGCAGCGCGTACTGGACCAAGGCCTGCGCGCCCTCGAGCGTGAAATAGCCGACGATGCCGCCCGCCACGGACGTCAGGCTCACGGCGAGATTGAGCAGCAGAGCCCGCCTCCTGCCGTAGCCCGCCTTGAGCAGCACCGTGAAATCCCCCAGCTCCTGCGGAATTTCGTGCGCTATGACCGCGAGCGTGGTCGTGACGCCCAGCCGAAAATCGCTGAGGAAGGCCGCGGCAATCAGTACCCCGTCCACGAAATTGTGAAACGCGTCCCCCACCAGGATCAGCATTCCCGAAGGCTGCCGCGTCCCGTGCTCGCCCGGCTCGTGGCCGTGACGCCATAGCGCCGCCTTTTCGAGAAGAAAGAATGCCAGCAGGCCCGCGAGCACGACGCCGAAGAGCTTTTCCGCATCCGCCGCTTCCTCGAACGCCTCCGGGAGCAGGCCGAGGAATGCCACTCCGAGCAGAACGCCTACGGAATAGCTCACCATGCGCGGCACCCACGCCGTCAGCAGCGAATAGGAGACTGCCGCGGCGAGAAGCACGCTCGCGGCGCCGCCGGCGAGGCCGGCGCCGATGATCCAGAGCAGGGTCAAGTCCATGGCGCACTACCTGATGCAAATCAGTTGCATTACGAGACCCATATCCAGAATTGCTGCTTACTTATCAAAGGTCACTGCCGGTGCTGCGCGGGGCCCTGCCGCCGGTGTCGGTCCGCACGCGCCGGAACACAGTCGGCGCAAAGGCCCTTCACGGTCAGCTCGATCTCCTGCGTGCGATAACCCGTCGGCAGTGGAACGCTGCGCGCCGCTATCGCCTTGTCGAGGCAGATCACCTCGCCGCAGTCGTTGCATTTGAAGTGCGCGTGCTCGTGCGTGCGCTCGTCCTCGGCGGCATTGAAGCGCCATACCCGGTCGTCACCCGAAATCCTGTGCGCCAGACCATGAGCGGTGAGCCATTCCAGCACGCGGTAAATCGTCACGCGGTCTATGCCGAGGGCGCGATTCACCTGCCGCTCGATCTCGTGGTGCGTGAGGGCGCGCGGCGCGGCAAGCAGCATGGCGAGAACCTCGATCCGCGGACGGGTGACCCGCGCGCCGGTCCGCCGCAGCCTCTCCTCCGCGCGATACCGATACGTCCGTGCCGGGTCCACCACCATCCGCGCTATTGGAACACGGGGCCGGCTCTTATGCAACATGGTTGCATTTGACCCCGTGTATCATTGGCGCGCATGAAGTCGATCCTTCTATTCTTTATCCGCAGCTATCAGGTGTTGCTGTCGCCGTTCTTTGGGCGCCAGTGCCGGTTCTATCCGACCTGCTCGGCGTACGCACGGGAGGCGATCGAGGTGCACGGCTCGCTCCAAGGATCCTGGCTCACCGTCAGGCGCATCGTGCGCTGCGGGCCGTGGCATCCCGGAGGCACGGATCTCGTGCCTCCCAAAGGATGAAGGCAGAAGGCGGAAGGATGACCTGGCATCAACCTCCCGCGTTGCGCGGGTCATCCTTCATCCTTGACTCGTCTGCCCCGACACCCGGCAGACAAGTCCCTTGAGGTACTCCCCTTCCGGAAAGTTGAGGGCGACGGGATGGTCGGGGCCCGCGCCGAGGCGTTCCGTGATCTGCGCCTCCACGCCGGCGTCAAGCGCCGCGCCGGCGATGATCTTCTGGAAAAGGTCGGCTGAGACCCCGCCCGAGCACGAGAAGGTCATCAGCAACCCGCCCGGCCGCAGCAGCTTGAAGGCGAGCAGATTGATGTCCTTGTAGGCGCGCGCCGCCTTTGGCACGTGCGCGGCGGTGGGCGCGAACTTGGGCGGATCGAGCGTGATGAGGTCGAACTGGCGGCCCCGGTCGCGAAATTGCCGCAACATCTGGAACACATCGCCCCCGACCCAATCCACGCCGGACAGTCCGTTCAACTGCTCATTGGCGCGCCCGAGACCGAGCGCCTCGGCGGAGCTGTCCAGTGCCAGCACGGATCGCGCCCCGCCAGCCGCAGCGTTGAGCGCGAAGCCGCCGGTGTAGCAGAAGCCGTCGAGCACGTCTCGCCCTCGCGCCAGGCCGCGCGTCCGCAGGCGATTTTCGCGCTGGTCGAGATAGAATCCGGTCTTGTGGCCGCGCGCGAGATCGACCTCGAACCGGATGCCATGCTCGCTCACAGCGATGCGGGCCGGCTCGTGCGGGCCCCGCAGGGGTCCGGTCGTGGGCGGGAGCCCCTCCAGCGCCCGCACCTCGGCATCCGAGCGCTCCCAGACCCGGCGGACGCCCTCCACCTGGAGCAAGGCGTCCACGATGGCGTCGCGCCAGCGATCCGCCCCCGCGCTCGTAAGCTGCACCACCGCGGTTTCCCCGTAGCGGTCGGCGACCACGCCTGGCAGGCCGTCCGATTCGCCGTGGAGCAGCCGGTAAGCGTCAGTAGCCGCTCCGTCGAGGTATTGCCTGCGCTGCGCCGCCGCCCTGGCAATGCGCTCATCGAAGAACGCGCGGTCTATGGCGCGTTCGGTCCAGTCCCACACCCGCGCCACGATCTGGGACTCCGGGCTGTAAGCCGCGACCGCCAGGAGCTCGCCGGCCGCAGAGCGCACTTCGACGGTGTCGCCCGCATCGGGCTTTCCCTGCACCTTTGCCACCGCGCCCGAGAACACCCACGGATGGCGGCGCTTGAGCGATTTCTCCCGCCCGGGTTTCAAGATCAGCTTGTTCAAGGTTTCTTTTTCGCGCGCGGATGCGCCGCGTCGTAGGCCTTCGCAAGATGCTGGAAGTCGAGGTGCGTATAGACCTGCGTCGTGGAGATGCTCGCGTGCCCGAGCATTTCCTGCACCGCGCGCAGGTCGCCGCTCGACTGCAGAAGGTGCGAGGCGAACGAATGCCGCAGCGCGTGCGGGTGCACCTTGTCCGCCAGTCCCAGCTTGCGCGCCCAGAGCTTCAGGCGCGCCTGCACCGCGCGGGCGCCCAGCGCCGTGCCGTCGCGCCCGACGAACAGCGCCTTCTCGCCCGGGCGCGCGAGCTTCCCGCGCACCGGGACCCACGCGCGGAGCGCGGCGAGCGCGAAGCTCCCGACCGGCACCACCCGGGTCTTCGCGCCCTTGCCGGTCACGCGCACCGTGGCGTCGCGGACGTTGACGTCGTCCGGCTCGAGGCCGGTCAGCTCGGACAGCCGCAGGCCGGAGGAGTAGAGAAGCTCCACGATCGCCTTGTCGCGCAGCGCGAGCGGGCCCGCCGCGGTGATATCCATCAGCCGTCCCGCTTCGTCCGGCGACAGCGCGTGCGGCAGCCGCTTCCCGGTCCGCGGCGCCCGGATGCCCGCGCACGGATTGTGCGTGTAGCCGTGATCGCGCGCGAGGTAGTTGAAGAAGCTGCGCCACGCCGAGAGCATGCGCGCGAGGGTGCGTCCGCCGAGCCCGCGCGCGTGGAGCTGCGCCACGTGGCGGCGTATCTGCTGCGCGTCCATGCGCCTGAGCGGCACCCCGCCCGCAAGCGCGAGGAGCGAAGCGATGTCGCGGGCGTAGTTTGCGACGGTGAGCCGGCTCAGGCGGCGCTCGTTGGCCAGGTGCTCCAGATAGCTGCGCACGAGGGGATGCGCAGCCGGTGTCGCGGGTCTTTCGGCCTCTGAGTTAGCGCCCACTTACATGAGGCAACTGGTTGATTCCACGTGAAAGGTAGCGACTGGCTTCCATCGGCTCGCTCATCGTTGTTCACGCCTTTATCACTTGAGATGCCGCGCAATCGCCGCGCCGATCAGATCGCCCAGCCGCTTCACGTAGAGCGTGCCCATTTCGGGGTAGAAGCGGTGCGGATCCTCGCTTGCGAGCGCCAGCAGGCCGAAGGTCTCGCCGTCCCGCAGCGGCAGATAGGAAAACGAGCGCAGGTGGGCGCTCGCCTCGCCGAACAGGTCGGCGGTATCGACCGTGGCGTGGCCGCTGCAATAGGGGTTCGCGAGGCTCGCCGCGAACTCGCGCGAGGCCGTGCTCACCGGCCCGAACTCGGGCATGTCGACGCGAATCGCGCCGCGCCACAGTCGCAGCGCCACGTGCGGCACGGCGAAGTCCTCGCGCAGGTTGAGATAGACTGCGTTCAAGACGCCGCGCAACTCGGTCGCCGCGAGCAATGCGAGCGAAATTCGATGCACCTTCTCGCTGATCGCGTCGTTCTCCTCGCCATACTGGATCACCTCGCGCAGCTTGCCCTCGATCTGCCGGTTCTTCTCGCGCAGGGTCAGGATCTGGCGCTCGCTGATCGGGATCGCTCGCCCGCCATGAGGGTGAGGCACGTAGATCTCAGCGAGCAGTTCGGCGTATTGCTCGAAAAAATCCGGGTGGTCCTTCAGATACCCGACAACCTCTTCTGGTTTCATCGCTCTCCCTTCACAACTCGATCTCGCCTTCGAACACCGTGACCGCCGGTCCGGTCATCATCACCGGCTTGCCCTCCCCCGCCCATGATATACCGAGGTCGCCGCCGCGCGCCGTCACCAGGACCTCGCGATCGAGCAGCCCGCGCATGATACCGGTGACCACCGCGGCGCACGCACCGGTGCCGCACGCGAGCGTCTCCCCGGCTCCACGCTCGTGCACGCGGAGCAGGATGCGGCTGCGGCTGACGATCTGCATGTAGCCGGCGTTGACCCGCTGCGGGAAACGCGGGTGGCGCTCGATCAGCGGGCCTTCGGCCGCGACCGGCGCGCGCTCGATATCCGCGACGACCTGCACCGCATGGGGGTTGCCAATGGACAGCGCGCTCACCTCGAGCCGCCGCCCGTTCACCTCGAGCGTGTAGCTCGGGGCCCGCACCGGGGCTTCGAACGGGATGCGGGATGGCTCGAACTCGGGCACACCCATGTCGACGGTGACCCGGCCGTCGTCCTCGAGCCGCGGTACGATGACGCCCGCGAGCGTGCCCACGCGCAGCTCGCGCTTGGCCGTGAGGCCTCGCTCGCGCACGTAGCGCACGAAACAGCGCGCCCCGTTGCCGCACTGCTCCACCTCGCCGCCGTCGGCGTTGAAAATCCGGTAGTAGAAATCGGTATCGGGTTGCCGCGCCGGTTCGACCTGAAGAATCTGGTCGCAGCCGATGCCGAAATGGCGCTCGGCTATGCGCCTCAGCTGCTGGGGCGTGAGCGCCAGGGGATGGGCAAGGGCATCCAGAACGACGAAATCGTTGCCCAATCCATGCATTTTAGTGAATTTTAGGCGCATTTATCTGCAGTATCCACGATAATCCCTGTAGATGCAGCGGTCCATAATCACGATCATGCCCGCCGCGACCGCTCGCAAGGCGGCCGGCTCATTCACTATACCCTCTTGAATCCAAAGGTTTTTCAGGCCGAGCCCGAGGCAGTCATCGACGACACTGTCAATGTATTCGGGGCGCCGGAACACGTTGACCATGTCTATGGGAACCGGGATACCCGCGAGCCTCGGGTAGGCCCTAGCCCCGAGAACCTCACGGGCAGTGGGATGAACCGGGATGATGGTGTAGCCAAACCCCTGCATCGCCTGTGACACCCCATAGCTCGGCCGAGAGGGATTGGGGGACAGCCCGACCACGGCGATTGTTTTCACCCGCTTCAAGAGTGCGCACCGCTCCTCGATGCCTGGATTCTCGAATCGCCCCGGCTTGCTCGCGTCACCCGTCACTGGCCTGTCCTGAGCACTGTCGAAGGATCACCCGCCACTGGTTTCACCATGATGTAGTCGTCCATCACGAAGCCGCCCCCGATGTCTTTCACCACGGCGTCGGCAACGCGAAAACCGTGCTTCAGGTACGCCGCGATCGCGTCGCGATTGTTCCTGTTTACCGCCAGCACCAGGCGGTTGCAGCCGCGCGCACGGGCCACCGCGCCGGCGCGCTCGATCATCATGCCGCCATAGCCTCGGCGCTGGAACCGGGGATGGACGTAGATCTTGTCGAGCTTCATCTCGCCCGCAACGCCGGTCAGGAAGTAGGACGCGAATCCCGCCATCCCGCCCGCGACCGTGAGCTTGTCCCACCACACCCCGTCGCGCCGCAGCTCGGCGAGCACCACATCGGCGTCGTAGCGTTCCGCGAGCATGTATTCTATCTGCGCGACGCTGATGATGGCGGGATAGTGGGCATACCAGATCTCGCGCGCGAGCGCGGCAAGCCGCACCACGTCTTCCGCTGCGAGCGGCTCGATGTGGATGCGGTCTTCCGGTGCCACTCCCAATCAGGCCTTCCGTCGCAAGACCGATGCCGCTGCCTCGCGCAGCGCATCGCATACGCTCTTCACGGCGCCTTCCGTGAGCTGGGGATACATCGGCAGCGACAACACTTCCTGCGCCGCCCGCTCGGATTCCGGCAGTGAGACCCCCCCGTGGTCCAGGGCGAAGGCCGGCTGCCGATGAACTGGAACGGGATAGTAGATTCCGCTTGCTACGCCTCGCGCCGCAAGCTCCTCGCGCAACACATCGCGCATCGGGGCGCGGACGGTGAATTGATGGTAGACATGAGCGCCGCGCCCGTGTTCCACCGGCAGTCCAACCGGACTCCCGGCGAGCAAGCGCTGGTAAAGGCCCGCACGTTCGCGCCTTTGGGCATTCCAGCGGTCGAGGCGCTTCAGCTTGACGCGGAGAATCGCCGCCTGCAGCTCGTCGAGGCGGCTGTTGTAGCCGATCATTTCGTGACGGTACGTCGTGCGGCTGCCGTGGTGGCGCAGCATGCGCACGACCTCCGCGAGCTTCGGATCGTTCGTCACCACCATGCCGGCATCGCCGTAGGCACCCAGGTTCTTGGTGGGATAAAAGGAGAAACAGCCCAACGCGCCCCACGCGCCGGCGCGGCGCCCATCGAAGTCGGCGCCGATCGCCTGCGCGCAGTCCTCGAACAAGGTGAGCCCGCGCCGCTGGCAAATCGCGTCGATTGCAGCGAGGTCGGCGGTCTGGCCGAACAGATGAACCGCGATGACCGCCCGGGTCGCCGGACCGATCGCCGCTTCGCAGGCTGCGGGATCGAGGTTGTAGGTCGCCGGATCGATGTCCGCGAACACCACGCGCGCGCCCACATAAGTGACCGCCTCGGCGGCGGCGATGAAAGTGAACGACGGCGTTATCACCTCGTCGCCGGGGCCGATGCCTGCTGCGCGCAACGCGAGATGCAACGCATCAGTCCCCGAGGCGACCGCCACCGCATGTTTGACACCGAGGTAGGCCGCCACCTCGTGCTCCAGCGCCTCGCCTTCGGGGCCGAGGATGAAGCGGCCAGAGGCGATGACCTTGCCCACGGCTGCGGCGAGCTCCGCCTCAAGATCGCGGTACTCAGCCGCCAGATCGAGCATCGGAACGTTCATGCGCCCCGCACCTTCGCCCCTAATGACATGCGCGCCAGCCTTTCGTCGATGAGTCGGCGCACCTCGATCGCCAGGGCGAGCGCGCGGCGGCCGTCCGTCCCGGACACCGCCGGATCCCGGTTCTCGCGTGCCGCCGCGACAAAGGACTCGACCGCGTCGCGCAGCGGATCCGCAGCGGGGAACGCGCGCTCATCCTCCTGCACGATCCTGCCGTCGTCCGCCCGGCGCACCACACGGAGCTTGGCGTTTTGCAGGTCCGCGGAAACATAGCGGTCGGAGCCGAACGCGCGCAGCTTTCTGACGGGTATCTGGCTCACCCGGCTCGCCGAAAGGTTGGCCACCGACCCATCGGCGAACTCGATGCGCACGCTGGCGATGTCGACGGAATCCGTCAATGCCCGGTAGCCGCAGGCGGATAGCCATGAGATTTCCGCGCGTGCCATTGCGAGCACCAGGTCGATGTCGTGGATCATGAGGTCGGCCACGACGTCGACCTCTGCGCCCCGCTCCTTGAACGCGGACAGGCGCTCCGCTTCGATAAAGAGAGGCTGCGGCAGCGTTGCCCGGAGCGCGGCGAACGCCGGATTGAAGCGCTCGAGGTGCCCGACCGCAAGGCACGAGCCGCGGGCGCGGGCCAGCGCCACGAGGGCGTCGGCCTCCTCGAGCGTGCGCGCGATCGGTTTCTCGACAAGCACGTGCAGGCCCGCCGCAAGGCATGCGCTCGCCACCGGATAATGCCCGTCCGTCGGCACGACTACGGAAACCAGATCCACGCTGGGCAGCAGCTCCCGGAAATCCGTAACCGCCCGGCAGCCATGGCGCGCAGCAATCTCGCGGGCGCGCGCTTCATTCGTATCGGCAACGCCTACAAGTTCCACGCCCTTGCAGGCCGCGTACTTTTCGGCGTGATAGCGGCCAAGGTAGCCGACGCCGATTACGGCTGCGCGCAGCTTTCTCATTTCCGCCATTCTCCTACGGATCAGTCCTCGCCTTGAATCAGTAAACGCTCGCTTCGCCCGCTGGACGCGTCTTGAAGCGCCTGTGTATCCACAGGTACTGCTCGGGCATCTCGAGCACTCTCTCCTCGATGAAGGCGTTCATTCGTCTCGCGTCGCGCTCGTCATCGCCGCTGGGGAAATTCTGCCAGGCCGGATAAAAGGTGATCACGTAGCCGCCCGCGCCCGCCAGCTGCCGTGTCACTACGGGAACGACCACCGCGCCGGCGACGCGCGCGATCCGCGAAAGCCCGGTAACCGTCGCCGCCGGGACGCCGAAGAACGGCACGAAGATCGAATCACGCGGACCGAAATCCTGGTCGGGCAGGTAGTAAAACGGCAGGCGTTCCCGCATCGCGCGCACCAGGGGACGAATGCCGTCCTTGCGCGCGAAGAGGCGCTGGGCGATGAAGCGCGCCCGTCCCCGCAGCAGCGCATTGTCCATCACGGGATTCGACTGCCGGCGATACATCGAACATCCAGCCCACTCGGTGGCGAGGCGGACACCTCCCATGTCGAGCCCGATGAAGTGGGGCGCGAGCCAGATGGCCGGCCGGTCGGCAACGGCGCGCCAGTGCTCGATTCCCTCGATGCGCACCAGGCGCTGCACCCGCTCCTTCGACGACCACCACAGGATGCCGTGCTCGAGAACGCTCCTTCCGAACGCCTGGAAATGCGCCCGCGCGGCGCGCCGGCGCTCGGCTTCGCTCCACTGCGGGAAGCACAGCCTGAGGTTGGTAAGCGCGATCTCGCGTCGCTTGCGTCCCAGTAAATAAAACAGAAATCCCAGCCCGCGCCCGACCGGCGCGAGCATCCACAGCGGCAACAAGCGCAACAGCCAGACAATGCCGAGAGCGATGCGGGTCAGCATGGGGGCAGGTCACGTTCCACGTTTTTCGTGTGCCGGGGGCGCATCCGCCCCCGCCGGCGTCTTGTAGCGGTAATAGCTCCACAGGTACTGTTCGGGGCGGCGCCGGACTTGCGCTTCGATCGCGCGATTGAGCGCCGTCTCGTCGAATCGCGCCGTGGGCACCTCCTCGAAGTGCATGTGGTAGCCCCGACCGCCCGCCAGCCGCTCCGCGAATACCATGACGATCGCCGCGCCGGTTGCCCGTTGCAGACGCCTGACCAGCGTCATGGTGTAGGCGGGGCGTCCAAAGAAATCCGCCCACGCGCCGTCGCCGGCCTTGGGCGCCTGGTCGGGCAGTAATCCCACCGTTCCCCGTTGCTGCAACGTTCGATAGAACATGCGTACCCCGCGGAGATTCGCGGGTGCGACGGTGGCCTGCCAGCGGCTGCGCCCGGCGATCATGATCGGCTCGAGCCAGGCGATCCTGGGCTGACGATACATCACGGTCATCGGCAGCCTTTGCACGAAGTAGAGCGAGACCATCTCGAAGCACCCGAGGTGCGGTGTCACGATGATGATGCCCTTGCCGCGCGCGCGCGCGGCTTCCACGACCTCCCAGCCATCGCACGCGACCGCCAGCCGCGCGACCTTCTCATCGCTGCCAAACCAGACGGCAATCAACTCGGCCACCCCCTTGCCGGTCTCAGCGATCGCGTTGCGCAGCAGCGCTTTGCATTGCTCATCGCCGTTGCACAAGCCGCTCGCGTAGAGGTTTGCCCGCAGCCGCGCGGCGTACCGGGGAGAGCACCCGTAGACCATCCACCCGAGCGCCGCGCCCGCGCGGTGCAGCCACGAGAGCGGCAGGCGCGCGAGCAGTCGGAATAGTGCGAGGAGCATGATTTTTGTTTATAAATCGAGGCTTATCTGCTATTCTATGCGCCTTTTTCGGTTTCACGAAACCACCCGATGAACGATTTCCTGTTTACTTCCGAGTCCGTATCCGAAGGCCATCCGGACAAGGTTGCCGACCAGATTTCCGACGCCGTGCTCGACGCGGTGCTCGCGCAGGACAAGCATGGCCGCGTCGCAGCCGAAACGCTCTGTGCCACCGGCCTGGTCGTGATGGCGGGACAGATCACCACCAAAGCCAACGTCAATTACGCCGAGCTGGCGCGCGACGTAATCAAGCGCATCGGCTACGACGATTCCGCCACCGGCTTCGACTACCGCTCGTGCGCGGTGCTGACCGCCTACGACCGGCAATCATCGGATATCGCGCAGGGCGTGGACGAAGGCAAGGGCCTCGACCTCGAGCAGGGCGCAGGCGACCAGGGGCTGATGTACGGCTTTGCGTGCGACGAGACGCCGCAGTTGATGCCGATGCCGATCTTCTACGCCCACCGCCTGATGGAGCGCCACGCGGAGGTGCGCAGGGACGGCAGGCTGCCGTGGCTGCGGCCGGACGCCAAGTCGCAGGTCTCGGTGCGCTACGTGAACGGAAAGCCGCATCACATCGACACGGTCGTGATCTCGACCCAGCACGCCGCGGACATCTCGCACGAGCCGCTCACCGAGGGCGTGATCGAGGAAATCGTGAAGCCGGTGTTGCCGAAGAACATGATCAGCAATGAAACCCGCTACCTGATCAACCCGACCGGCCGTTTCGTGATCGGCGGACCGCAGGGCGATACGGGACTCACCGGCCGCAAGATCATCGTGGACACCTACGGCGGCTACTCGCGCCACGGCGGCGGCGCGTTCTCGGGCAAGGACCCCTCGAAGGTGGACCGCTCCGGGGCCTACGCGGCGCGCCACGTAGCAAAGAACATCGTCGCCGCGGGGCTCGCGAAGAAGTGCGAGATCCAGGTCGCCTACGCGATCGGCGTCGCCCGCCCGGTCAGCATCCTGGTCGAGACTTTCGGCACCGGCAGGATGGCCGACGAGAAGCTTGCGAAGCTCGTCGAGAAGCACTTCGACCTGCGGCCCAAGGGGATCATCAAGGCCCTCGATCTCCTGCGCCCGATCTACCTCAAGACCGCGGCCTACGGCCACTTCGGGCGCGACGAGCCGGAGTTCACCTGGGAGGCAACGGACAAGGCATCGGCCTTGAAGGCCGATGCCAAGGTGTAAGGCCGGACGCGGGCGTATGGCTCCACCGGGTCGGGCCGGGGTATAATTCCAGCTTGCTGAGGAGCGCTGCGACCGGGGAAACCGGCCAGGCTCAGCACCCATCAACGGCGCTCGCATCCAGAACGATGCGGGCGTTTTGCTTTTTAGGACCGGAACGACGATGACTTCGAAAACCAACGACCACCACGTCGCCGATCTGCGGCAGGCGGATTTCGGGCGCAAGGAGATCGCGATCGCCGAGACCGAGATGCCCGGTCTCATGGCGCTGCGCGAGGAATACCGCGGCAAGCAGCCCCTCAAGGGCGCGCGCATCGCCGGTTCGCTGCACATGACGATCCAGACCGCGGTGCTGATCGAGACGCTCAGCAAGCTCGGGGCGGACGTGCGCTGGGCTTCGTGCAACATCTTCTCGACGCAGGACCACGCCGCCGCCGCGATCGCCGCCGCCGGGGTGCCGGTGTTCGCCTACAAGGGCGAAACGCTCGAAGAGTACTGGGCGTTCACCCACCGCATCTTCGAGTGGGCGGACGGCGGCACCCCGAACATGATCCTCGACGACGGCGGCGACGCGACGCTGCTCGCGACGCTGGGCACCCGCGCCGAAAAGGACCCCTCGCTCATCGCGCGGCCGGGAAACGAGGAGGAGACCGTCCTCTACAACGCCATCCGCAAGCGGCTCAAGGACAAGCCGGGCTACTACGCGCGTATCCAGGCCGGCATCAAGGGCGTGACCGAGGAGACCACCACCGGCGTGCACCGGCTCTACCAGATGGAAAAGGAGGGTCGGCTGCCGTTTCCGGCGATCAACGTGAACAATTCGGTGACCAAGTCGAAATTCGACAACCTCTACGGCTGCCGCGAGTCGCTCGTGGACGGCATCAAGCGCGCGACCGATGTCATGATTGCGGGCAAGGTGGCGGTGATCGCCGGATATGGAGACGTCGGCAAGGGCTGCGCGCAGTCCCTGCGCGGGCTCGGCGCGGCGGTGTGGGTCACCGAAATCGATCCGATCTGCGCGCTGCAGGCGGCGATGGAGGGCTACCGCGTCGTGACGATGGACTACGCCGCGGACAAGGCGGACATCTTCGTCACCGCGACCGGCAACCTGCGCGTCATCACTCTCGAGCACATGAAGCGCATGAAGCACAACGCGATCGTCTGCAATATCGGGCACTTCGATTCCGAGATCGACATCGCCGGGCTGAAGCAGTACCAGTGGGACAACATCAAGCCGCAGGTGGACCACATCATATTCCCGGACGGCAAGCGGCTCATCGTGCTCGCGGAGGGGCGGCTCGTGAATCTCGGCTGCGCCACCGGGCATCCGAGCTTCGTGATGTCGAACTCTTTCACCAACCAGGTGCTGGCCCAGATCGAGCTCTACGGGAACGCCGCGAACTACCAGAAGAAGGTCTACGTGCTGCCCAAGCAGCTCGATGAGCGCGTCGCGCGGCTGCATCTCAAGAAGCTCGGCGCGGAGCTCACGGTCATGACCGAGGAGCAGTGCCGCTACATCGGCGTGGACATCGACGGACCCTACAAGCCGGACCACTATCGTTATTAAGTGAAGGGGGAAGGGTGAAGGGGGAAGGGAATTCACTCGATAATCCGCTTCTCGATATGCAGTCCCAAAGGAAGAATCCGCGGGCGTTCAGCTTCGAGTTCTATCCCCCCAAGACGGCGGAGGGAAAGGAGCGGCTGCGCGCGACCTGGAAGCAGCTCGGGCAGCTGAAGCCGAAATTCTTCTCCTGCACCTACGGCGCGGGCGGCTCGACGCGCGAAGGAACCCTCGAAACGGTGCTCGAGATTCGCGCGGCGGGATATGAGGCGGCTCCGCACATCTCGTGCGTGGCTTCTTCCCGCGAGGACCTGAAGGCCCAGCTCGAGCGCTATAAGAGCCATGGGATCCGGCATGTGGTGGCGCTGCGCGGGGATCTCCCCTCGGGGCTCGCCTCGCTCGGCGAGCTGCGCTACGCCAACGAGCTCGTCGCCTTCATTCGAGAGTTCACGCGGGACTGGTTCAAGATCGAGGTCGCCTGCTATCCCGAATTCCATCCCGAGACGCGATCGGCCGCCGACGAAATCCGCCACTTCAAGCGCAAGGTGGACGCCGGCGCGAACGCGGCGATCACCCAGTATTTCTTCAACACCGACGCCTATTTCCGCTTCGTGGACGAATGCGAGGCGGCGGGCATCGCCGTTCCCATCGTTCCCGGCATCATGCCGATCGGCAATTTCGCGCAGCTCGCGCGCTTCTCGGACGCGTGCGGCGCGGAACTCCCGCGCTGGCTGCGGCTGCGGCTCGAGAGCTTCCGGGACGACACCGCCTCGATCCGTTCCTACGGGCTCGACGTCGTTACGCGGCTGTGCGACGACCTGCTGCGGGCGGGGGCGCCGGGGCTGCATTTCTACACGCTCAATCAGGCCGGACTCACTTCCACTATCTGGCAGCGGCTCGGTCTCTAAGAACCGCAGGAACTTGGTCACTCCCGCCTGGCCGCTTCATGCGGCAAAATGCGCCTGGCGAAACGCTGGCAAAAGGGGGCTACGGTGAGCTCGGAACCATCCGTCACGCAAACAAGTTCGCAGGAAGCGCCGTTCAGGGCGCTCGTTTCCGACGTCAAGGCGCGCTCGGCGCAGGATGCCGCGGTGCTGCTCGCGGAGCATCCCGCGGCGGCCATTTCCTCGGTGCTGCTCGAGCTCAATCCCGGCCTGGCGCAGGACATCCTGGCCGAGCTGCCGGGCGGGCTTCAGGACGGAGTGCTGCACGCGGTTGCGCCCGAGATCGCGCAGCAGCTGAAACGCAACCTGGCCTACTCGCGGGGCAGCATCGGCAGGCTCATGGAGCCGGTTTACGCCGTGTTCTACCCCAAGATGACGGTCGCCCAGACCGTCGAGAAACTGCGGGCGCTGATCAAGGTCGCGTTCATCACCTACGGCTACGTGACCGACGAGGCTGGCAAGCTGCGCGGCCTCATAACCATGCGTGACCTGCTGTTCGCGCCCGATGACGCGCAGCTCGAGACGCTGATGCTGCGCCGGGTGTTCACCCTCAAGCCCGAGACGCTGCTCAACGACGCGATGAAATCAGTGTTGGAGCGCCACTACCCGGTGTATCCGGTATGCGACGCGAACGGCGTGCTGATCGGGCTGGTGCGCGGGCAGGCGATGTTCGAGGAGCAGGCAATCGAGATCACCGCCCAGGTCGGCTCCCTGGTGGGCGTCGAAAAGGAGGAGCGGCTCGCCACACCGCTCACCCAGAGCTTCAAGTTCCGCCATCCGTGGCTCCAGCTGAACCTCCTGACGGCGTTCGTCGCCGGCGCGGTTGTCGCCATCTTCCAGGGCACGGTGGACAGCCTGGTGATCCTGGCCGTGTTCCTGCCCGTGCTGGCGGGACAGTCAGGCAATACCGGCTGCCAGGCGCTGGCGGTGACCTTGCGCGGCATCACCCTCGGTGAGTTGAAGCTGGGGAAAGAACGGGAGCTGGTGATCAAGGAAGCAACGCTCGGCCTCTACAACGGCGCCCTCACGGGTCTCGTCGCGGGGCTCGGCATGCTGGTCATGGCAATTCTGCAGAACAATCCTCATGCCCTCGAGCTCGGACTCGTGGTATGGGCCGCGCTCGTTGGCGCCTGCGTGACGAGCGGGGTGTGCGGGGCGCTGATCCCGATCACGTTGAAGCGCTTCGGCCTCGACCCCGCCACGGCCTCGAGCATCTTCCTCACCACCGCAACCGACGTGGTCAGCATGGGCATGCTGCTGGGGCTTGCCGCGCTCTTCATCCGCTGACTCATAGGGGAAATCGGGCGAAGTGACCGCTAACTTCAGGCCCGATTTTGGCCCGTTTCGGGCCCTTTGGACGCCGGCTTACCGCGTCAGGCTGCCGCCTTGGCTTTGGTCTTTGCCTTGGCCTGCGCCGCCCTGGCGTGCATGGCCGCATAAGCCGCATGCGCCGCGGCCTCCGCGTCGCCTACATGCACGGGGTAGCCCAGGTCTTCGAGTACCGAGCCGAGCGCGGACAGGCACAGCATGACGTTGTCCGGCCGGCAGGAGTAGCCGAGCAGCCCGAAACGCCAGACCTTCCCGGCGAGCGGCCCGAGCCCGGCGCCGATCTCGAGGTTGAATTCGGTCAGCAGCGTGCGGCGGACCTTCGCCTCGTCCATCCCCTCGGGGCAGAGCACGGCGTTCATCTGCGGCAGCTGGTGCTCCGGCTTCACCAGGAAACTGAGGCCCATCGCTTCCAGCCCGGCCTTGAGCGCCGTGTGGTGACGCCGGTGCCGCGCCCAGCTGTTCTCCAGCCCCTCCTCGTGGATCAGCAACAGCGCCTCGTGCAACGCAAAGAGCGCGTTGGTCGGCGCGGTGTGATGGTAAGTGCGGGTCGTCGCGCCCCAGTAGCCGAGCAGCAGGTTCATGTCCATGAACCAGGAATGGATCTTGTCCTTGCGCGACTTCACGTAGTCCACCACGCGCTCGGAGAACGATACCGGCGAGAGTCCCGGCGTGCACGACAGGCATTTCTGGCTCGCCGAATAGATCGCGTCCACCTTCCATTCATCCACCAGCACCGGCGAGCCGCCGAGCGAAGTCACGGCGTCGACGATCGTGAGCGCGTCGTGCCGGTGCGCGATCTCGACCAGCGCTTTCGCATCCGACTGCACGCCGGTGGACGTCTCGGCGTGCACGAAGGCGGCGACGCGCACGTCGCGATTCTTCTTCAGCGCGTCCTCGAGCTTGTTCGGATCCACCGGCTCGCCCCACTTGTCCTCCACCACGACCGGGATGCCGCCCATGCGCTCGACGTTTTCGATCATGCGCCCGCCGAAGACGCCGTTGCGGCACACGACCACCTTGTCGCCGGGCGCGACCAGGTTGACGAAGCAATACTCCATGCCGACCGAGCCCGGGCCGGAGATCGGGAAGGTGAGCGGGTTCTTAGTCTGGTAGACGTAGCGCAGCAGCGTCTTCAGCTCCTCCATCATCTCGATGAAGACGGGGTCGAGGTAGCCGATCGCGGGCTGGCTCATCGTCGTGAGCACGCGCGGATGAATTTCCGTGGGCCCCGGCCCCATGAGGGTCCGTTGCGGCGGGTGGAAGGAGGTAATGCGTTTGGCAGGCGCGTAATCGCTCATGACGTCTTTCCCTGTGAGAGGCGAACCGAAAAGGCTTTCCCCGTCCGGCCGCGACTTGAGCTTCAGCGGCTTGCGGGTATTGGCTTCGTTGAGGACCTCGACCGCGCTGATCCCGCCCGCCGTGAGCGCTTCGACTTCCATTGCCCAGCGCGCGGGGACGTATCCCGACTTGACCCAGTTGCTGACCACGGCGCGATCGAGCCGCAGTCGGCGTGCAACCTCCGCCTGGCTGCCGAAGAGAGTAACGAGGCGTTCAGCGCAGTTCATGGCAAACGGGAGATTATCATGTCAAAACTATCTTGACAAAATAGCCACGACTTAGCTTACGACCTAAGAATCAAGATGTTACGGGGGCGACCCGCCGGATTCCCGTTCAATTTCAGACAGATACTGCGTCAAGAACCCATCGCCCCGGCTGGGTGGCAGGCGATCGAAGTCGAATGCCTCGCGGTCGAGCAAGTGGGAGGGGCGAACGTGCTTCAGGCTGTTCAGCATGGTCTCGACCCGCCCGGGATGGCGCTTCTCCCATTCGCGCAGGAGCGCCTTCATCTCGTTCCTCTTCAGGTTCTCCTGCGAGCCGCACAGGTTGCACGGGATGATCGGGAACTCCCTCAGTACCGCGTAGGCGGCAAGATCCTTCTCCTCGCAGTAGATCAGGGGCCGGATCACGACATGCCGGCCGTCGTCGGAACGCAGCTTCGGCGGCATCGCCTTCAGCTGGCCGCCGTAGAAGAGGTTGAGAAGAAAGGTCTCGAGGGAGTCGTCGCGGTGGTGGCCGAGGGCAATCTTGGTCGCCCCGAGCTCGCCCGCCACGCGGTAGAGCACGCCCCGGCGCAACCGCGAGCAGAGCGAGCACATCGTCTTGCCTTCCGGGATCAGCCGCTTCACCGTGCTGTAGGTGTCCTGCGCCTCGATGCGATACGTCACCCCCAGGCGCGTGAGGTAGTCCGGGAGCACTTCCGCCGGGAAGCCGGGCTGCTTCTGGTCAAGGTTCACCGCGACGAGGTCGAAGCGGATCGGCGCGTGGCTCCGCAGATACATGAGGACATCGAGCAGCGCGTAGCTGTCCTTGCCGCCCGAGAGGCACACCATCACCTTGTCGCCGTCGGCGATCATGCTGTAATCGGCGATCGCCTCGCCGGCGAGCCGGCGCAGTCGCTTCGTGAGCTTGTTGGCCTCGTACGATTCCTTCCGCTCACGGGCGCTGCGCGGCTGAATCCGAACTGCGGTCGTTTCCATGTCTTCTATCCTTGTATACGTGATTCGCGGGTCGTGGGTTGCGGATTGCCCCACGCGCTAGTGGCTTACGCTGCGGCCGCCGTCCACCGCGATGATCTGGCCGGTGATGTACGGCGCGTCCGCCAGGAGAAATTGTACCGC
>JAHZNX010000267.1 GCA_020028375.1 Betaproteobacteria bacterium
CCCTGGCGCGGCTGGGCTTCGGCTTCATCGAGATCGGCACCGTCACACCGCGCCCGCAGCCGGGCAACCCGCGCCCGCGGATGTTCCGCATCCGCGCCGTGCGCGCCGTCATCAATCGCATGGGCTTCAACAACGTGGGCGTGGACCAGCTGATGGAGAACGTGCAGCGCGCGCGCTACCGCGGCGTGCTCGGGATCAACATCGGCAAGAATTTCGACACGCCGCTCGAGCGTGCCGCCGAGGACTACGTCGCCTGCCTGCGCAAGGTTTATTCCCTTGCGAGCTACGTGACGGTGAATATCTCATCGCCCAACACCGAGAACCTGCGGCGGCTGCAGGGCGCGGCTGCGCTCGATGCGCTGCTCTCCACGCTCATGTCCGAGCGGCGGGCGCTTGCGACCAGGCATGACAGGACCGTCCCGCTCGCGGTGAAGATCGCGCCTGACCTCGATCGCCCGCAGATCGAAGCGATCGCGGCCTTGCTCCGCAGGCATGCCGTTGACGCCGTGATCGCGACCAATACCACCGTGACGCGTGACGGCATGGGCGGCCACCCGCACGAGCACGAGGCGGGTGGGCTGTCGGGGGCCCCCCTCAAGGCGCGCGCCACCTATGTGGTGCGTCAGCTCGCACAGGCGCTGGCGGGCAAGCTGCCGGTGATCGGGGTGGGCGGCATCATGACCGGCGCCGATGCGCGCGAGAAGATCACCGCCGGCGCGTCCCTGGTCCAGCTCTATACCGGGCTCGTCTATCGCGGTCCGGCGCTGGTGCGCGAGTGCGTTTCCGAGCTCTGCGGACGCTAAATGGCGCAAGCTCCGGCCAAGGCCTCCGCAGTAGCCGTCATCGACGAGCAGGCCTGCATCGGCTGCACGCTGTGCATCGAGGCGTGCCCGGTGGATGCCATCGTCGGGGCGGCGCGGCTCATGCATACGGTGATCGCCGCCGAATGCACCGGCTGCAGGCTGTGCGTGCCGCCCTGCCCTGTCGACTGCATAGCCATGATCGAAACCGGGGAAACCTGGACGCACGAAGAGCGCCTGCGACGCGCCGGCCAGTACCGGCGGCGCTACGAAGCGAGAGCGGAACGGCTGGAACGTGAGCGGGTGGCGCGGCTCGCGACAGAACGGGACAAATCCTCGCAGCCTAAGAAGCAGGCGACAATCGAGCGCGTCGTCGCGCGCGCGCGCGACCGGTTGCGGAACGGCTAGCAGGGGCGGCCGTCACTCCCGCGGAGGCGGGAGTGAGATATCTCAGCGGCCGAAGATGCCGCGCAGGATGCCGCCCGCGTCCAGGCCCCTGCCGGGCGTGCCGCCGCCCGAGGGTATCGTGGTTCCGCCTTCCTGCTGCTGCAGCGCACGCGCGCCTTCAACCGGCGCCGGTTTCGACGCGGCCGGCGGCGGTGTCTTGGGGTCCACCTGGCGGATGGCCGGCTCCTTGCCGGCCGGCAGCGTTGCCACGCGCGGCGCGAGCGCATCGCCGAGCTGCGTCAGGCGCTCGCCGGGCGCGGGGTGGGTCTTGAACAGCAACGCGAGCGAGGCGTCGTCCGCGGTCCGTGCCGCGAGCAGGTGAAGGACTTCGACCAGGCCGTACGGACTGTAGCCGGCGCGCGCCGCGAGCACGACGCCGATCCGGTCAGCTTCGAACTCCGCGTCCTTGTCGAGGCCACGCGCCAGTACCTCCGCCCCGGTGCCGATCAGGTTGTTGACGAGGACGCCGCGGTCGCCGCGCTGCGCTGCCCGCGCGCCGGCGGAAACCAGGGCGCTCTGCTGCATCACTTTGACGTGGTGACGTTGCACGACGTGGCCGATCTCGTGCCCGAGCACGCCCGCGAGCTGCGCCTCGCTGTTGAGCATCTCGTAGAGCCCGCGCGTGATCAGCACGTAGCCGCCGGGCGCGGCGAAAGCATTGACCGAGGAGGTATCGAGCACGCCGAAATGCCAGGGCAGGTCGGGGCGCTCGGACTGCATCGCGATCCAGCGCCCGACGCGGTTGACGTACGCCTGTAGCTCGGCGTCGGCCACCAGGGGCGCCGCACCCAGCGTGCGGCCCGCCACCTCGCGGCCGACCGCGATCTCCTCGGGCTCGTCCAGGCTGGTGGTGGCGGTCCTCAAGTCCCGGCCCACGTCGAAGAGGCGGCCGAGATCGATCGACGCGGCTGCCGCGTGTCCAGCAGCAGCGGCCATTAGCGCGGCCGCGATCCAGTGCCTGAAGGAGCCGGTCATTTCTTCGCGTCCATGGTTTCGACGCTTGCCGGCGCGAGGCCGGACCCGCGCGCCTTCTCCTCGGCCGCCTGCTTGGTGGCGGCGTAGCCTTCGAGCAGCTTCATCTGGTCGGCGTTGAAGCTCGCCTGCCTGAGGTCCTCTTCCCCGATGCCGCGGATGCCGATCGTACTGGTGACGTTCACGTTGCGCCGCGGGCCGAACACCCGCCCTGCGGCCGAGCCCGCGCCCGAATCGCCCGCACTCGCCTGCTGGCTTGGGAAGCGCACGTTGAAGGAAAACAGCCAGCCGCTTGCGCCCGGCGTCTTGATATTGAGCCACGCCCCCTGCTTCCCGATCACCTCGCCGGTCGCGCCGAGCTTCAGCTGCGCCACCTGGGAGGCGTCGAGCCGCGGCTCGGCATAGAGGGGGGAATCGCGCTCGAGCGTGACCTGCTGCGCGGCCGCGGAAGCGGCGGCCAGCAACGCCGCAGCCAGCATCAGGCGGAGCACACCGTGTGCGCGTTGCAAGTGACTCATTTTGCGGCCGGGTCCGGTGACTGCCCGCTGATTATAATGAGCGGCGATCTCGTCCGCCAACAGGAAGTTTCCGCGCATGGCGCCCGACAAAATCCGCAGCATATTCACCCTGTTGCGCGCCGCAAACCCGGCGCCGAGGAGCGAGCTCGTCTATGCGTCACCGTTCGAGCTTCTGGTCTCGGTCGTGCTGTCTGCGCAGGCCACGGATAAGAGCGTGAACCTCGCAACACCCGCTCTGTTCAGTGAAGCCAGCACTCCCGATGCCATGCTCAAGCTCGGCCGCCGGGAGCTGGAGCGCCACATCCGGCGCATCGGGCTCTACCGGACCAAGGCGAAGAACCTGATCGCGGCGTGCAAGCTGCTGCTGGAGCGGCACGGCGGCGAGGTGCCGCGCACGCGCGAGGAGCTGGAGCGGCTGCCCGGCGTCGGCCGCAAGACCGCAAACGTGATCCTCAACACCGCATTCGGAGAGCCCACCATCGCGGTTGATACACACATTTTCCGGGTCGCGAACCGCACCCGCATCGCGCCCGGCAGGAACGTGCGGGCGGTCGAGGAGAAATTGCTCAAGGTGGTGCCTGAGGAGTTCAAGCCCGATGCCCACCACTGGCTGATCCTGCACGGGCGCTACGTCTGCAAGGCGCGGCGGCCGGAGTGCCCCGCCTGCCCGATCCTGGACCTGTGCGAGTACCGCGCCAAGACCAAAGCGTCAAACGACATCCGCTCCTGACCCCCGATGTTCGCCCCCGGCCGTGAGCCGGGCGATGCGGGGAGGCAGCGGCTAGTAC
>JAHZNX010000268.1 GCA_020028375.1 Betaproteobacteria bacterium
GCTCCCGATCAACTTCGAGATCGATGCGCAGTCGCTCGACGAGGCGGTGACGAAGTTCGCGGAGGTGGCGAAGGAGGCGGTCGAGCGCACGGTCAAGGATCTGCAGGAGCTGCGCCGCCAGGCGGCCTCCTCTATCGTCGTGCCGCAGGGCGGCATGGGGGGTCTCGGCGGCGTTCCAGGCGGCGGCATGCCCGGAGGCGGCAAAATCCAGATACCTTGAGATCGAAGGGAATCCGCAAATGTCCCGCGGCGACTCTGTCACCAACGACCGTTTCGGCAATCCTGTTGACCCGATCGTGCGCTATGCGCGCGGCGCCATCCTCAAGGGCACGGACGAGGAGGTTCAACGGATGCTGCGTGCGCGCCACATGGTGGGTGAACGCGTGCGCAGGCTGGGCAAGGACAGCGTCTACGATCTCTCCGGCATGAACCGCGGCAGCGGATTGACGGCGGAAGACACGCCGCACCTCACCAGCCACGTGCCGTTCTTCGAGCGCTTCGAGGGCAAGACCGAGCCGCTCGCGCTGAAACACATGGGCGCCGATCCGGCACGACACCGGGCGCTGATCCTGAACCGCGTCTCCGCCGCAAACTTCATCGCGTTGACGACAATACTCGCCCCCGGCGACCGCGCGTTCGGATTCGCCCCGGCGGGCGGCGTGACGCATCCGTCCGCGGTGCGGCCGATCGCCATGGCGGGAGCGAAGTTCCGGGAGTTCTTCTCGTTCACCGACCTGGAGCAGGCCTGGCGCGAGGAAGGCGCGCCGCGGCTTCTCCTCATCACGCCGATCACGGCCTCGAAGAAGCACCTCGATTTCGCGGACTTCAAGCGCGCGCTGGCGCTGCCGCGAGCTCCCAACACATTGGTCTACGTTGACGACGCGCACATGGCTTCGCGCATAGGATTCTTCGAGGAGCCGCCCACGTTTCAGGTTGGCGACGTCGATCTCGCGGTGTGCTCCGCCGACAAGCACGTCGCCGGCCCTCGGGCGGGTGTTTTCGTCGGAAAGCCGGAGCTCGTGACGCAGATCGGCTCGCGCGCCTACGAGCTGGGCCTCGAGGCACAGGCCGGCCAGTACACCGGGGTCGCCGCGGCGCTGCGCGATTTCGATCCCAAGGTCATCAAGCGTGCCGGCGAACTCGCCAAGCAACTGGTCGAGGTGCTTGCGGCGCAATACGGGGCGACGCGCGCTTATCTGGGCGGACCGGGGGTGTCCATCGCGGGCGACGATGTGCTCGACATCGCGCGCGAGCAGCGCGGAACCCAAGCCAAGCCCGCTCTGGTCGCGGTCGAGGCCGCCGGGCTCGTCGCCATGGAAATGCTGGAGAAGGACGGCATACTCACCATCGGCTCCGTGGCCATGCCCGGCAGCGCGCCCGCGCTGCGGCTGATGATGTACCCGGACGGACCGAAGCTCGGTATCGAGCGCATTGCCGCCTCGCTCGAAAACGGCATCGCGCGCCTTGCCGAAGTCCTCGATGACGTGGACGAGGCGCGCGTCCAGCTGCTCGGAGACTAACGCCATGATGACCCGTCTGCTCGGCACGGCGCTCGCCGTCGCCTGCGCCGGCGCCGCGACCGTGCTCGCGCAGGGCCCTTCGACAGGCTCAGGACAGGCCTACCCGGCGAAGACAGTGCGCCTGATCGTGCCTTTCCCCGCGGGCGGCGGCTCCGACATCGTCGGCCGCATCGTGGCCGGCAGATTGACCGAGCAGATGAAGCAGCAGGTAATCGTGGACAACCGCGGCGGCGCCGGTGGTTCGATCGGCACCGAGGCCGCGGTACGCTCCGCGCCCGACGGTTACACCCTCGTGCTCGCTTCGACCTCCGAGATCGCCGTCAATCCGGCGATCTACAGCAAGCTCACTTACGACACGGTGCGCGACCTCGCGCCGATAGCGCTCATCGCCTCCACGCCGGTGGTCCTCGCCGTGCATCCCTCGCTGCCCGTGAAAAGCGTCAAGGAGCTCATCGCGCTCGCAAAGGCGCGCCCCGGCGACATCAACATGGCATCCGCGGGCAACGGCACCTTCACCCATCTATCGGGCGAGCTCTTCAAGTCCGTCACCGGGACCCACATGACGCACGTGCCATACAAGGGCGCGCCGACCGCGCTCACCGACCTCGCTGCCGGCCAGGTGCAGATCATGTTTTCCTCGCTGCCGGCGGCTATCGGCCTCATCAACGGCGGCCGGGTCAGGGCGGTCGCGGTTTCCACGGACAAGCGGGCGGACAACCTGCCGGCGGTGCCGACGGTGGCGGAATCCGGCGTGCCGGCCTATCAGGTCACGTACTGGTACGGGACCTTTGTTCCGGCAGCAACCCCGAAAGAGATCCTCGCCCGCCTCTTCAGCGAAGTCTCGCAGGCGCTGCGCGCGCCGGAGGTAGCCGCGAGCCTGAACAAGCAGGGCGCCACTCCGGGCACCCTGTCCCAGCCGCAGTTCGCGGATTTCGTGACGTCGGAGCACGCGCGCTGGGGCAAGGTGGCGCGCGCGACCGGCGTCAAGCTCGATTAGCATGAAACGGGCGCCCGTCTGGCTGCGCGCCGCGGCGCTCGTACTCATTGCGTGGATCGCGGGGGCCGCGGGGGCCCAGACTGTCGACCACGCCCAGCACCGGTTCGGCGGCGCGGAGAAATGGGCGCAGGTCTTCGACGATCCCGAGCGCGACGCCTGGCAGAAGCCGCACGAAGTACTGCAGGCGCTCAAGCTTGCACCCGACGCCACGGTCGCCGACATCGGCTCGGGCACCGGTTATTTCGCGGTGCGGCTCGCGCACCGGGTGCCGAAAGGCCGCGTCTATGGCGTGGATGCCGAGCCCGACATGGTGCGCTACCTGGCCGAACGCGCGAAGCGCGAGGGCCTCGCCAATCTTACCGCCGTCGCCGCCAAACCGAATGACCCGGGCATTCCGTCCGCGGTGGACCTCGTCATTCTCGTCGACACTTACCACCACGTGCCCGACCGCGAGCGCTATTTCAGGAACCTGCAGAGATCGCTGAAGCCCGGCGGGCGCCTCGCGATCATCGACTTCACGCTCGATTCTCCCGTGGGTCCGCCCCGGCGCGCGCGCATCCCGGCCGACACGGTGAAAAAGGAACTCGCGCGGGCGGGCTACGGGCTCGCCGAGGAGCACGCCTTTCTTCCAAACCAGTACTTTCTCGTGTTCCGGCCGCAAATGCGGTGACGCCAGGTGGACAACCGGCAGCTGGTCGTGGACACCATCGCCGACTGGCTTGCGGAGTACACCTTCGGCAAGTGACGCGTTACCTCGGCGGAATCACCGGCAGGAGCAGGTGTGCCGGGCGCTGCGGCCCCATGTGGAGCGTCACCGTGCCGCCGAAAACGGCCGGCGGCCGGTCGGTCTCGTCGTCGTGCACGAACGGGCCGCAGCCGCGCATCGGGTTCTTCATATTGGAAAGCGTCGCCGCCTCGCCTTCCCACTCGTAGTCCTTGCCGCGGATCGTGAGCGCGACGCGGCAGCCCTTCGGCACCACGATGCAGGTCGGCCAGATCTC
>JAHZNX010000269.1 GCA_020028375.1 Betaproteobacteria bacterium
GCCGTCTACGTCTTCACCCGCAATAGTGCCGGGGTGTGGAGTCAGCAAGCCTACGTGAAGGCCTCGAACACGGGGCAGGATCACGCCTTCGGCGGCTCGGTCGCCCTCAGCGGCGACGGCAGCACGCTCGCGGTCGGGGCGACCGGTGGTGGCGGGACGGTCTACGTTTTCACCCACGTCGGGACGACGTGGACCCCGCAGGCCCACATCAAGGCCTCGGACACGGCCGCGAATAACGGCTTCGGTGGCACGGTTGGCGTCATCCCCCACGGCGGCTGGGTCGCCCTCAGCAGCAACGGCAGCAGCCTCGCGGTGGGGGTGCCCTTGGACGACAGCGCTGCCACCGGCATCGGGGGCAATGAGATCGATGACTGCGGTGCACCCGCACCGACCAACTGCAAAAGTTTCTCTGGCGCCGTCTACGTCTTCACCCGCGTCGGGACGACGTGGACCCAGCGGGCCTATGTGAAGGCCTTGCACACGGATTCGAATGCCGGCTTCGGCGACTCGGTCGCCCTCAGTGGCGACGGCGCCAGACTCGCGGTGGGCGACGGAAGTAGAAGTGAGGCGCACGTATACGCGGTGCCGTGACGGTGACAATCCCGATGTCCCTCTCCCGGAGGGGAGAGGGCGCCCTCACCCTCGGTCTCTCTCCCGGTAGGGGGGATGGTGAATCGGGGACAGACTGAGCTGTCCCGGGATTCTCGGACACTGTAATTCAGGACTGCGCTGACAGGCTCAGCGCACCTTGACGATGCCGTCGGGCGTGGGCTTGGCGGGTAGGCGGATTTCCTGAACGGCGCCCGAGCGGCTGACCAGCACCCGATCGGCGCGCACTTCCGCGAGCGTGATGCCCGCCGAGATTTCCTCGCCCGCGCGCAACGCGAGCGGCGGCCGGCCGTCTACCGCGAGGAGCGCGATGCCGCGGCCGCGCGTGCCCTGCGCGATGACGCCGACCAGCCGGATGTCGCTGCCATCGTCGCCCGGCCGCGCGCCGAAGAGAAAAGCGACCGGCGCGATGTCCGCGGCCTGGGAGCGTGGGGCGGAATCTCCCACTGCGACGGGTCGCACGGGCTCGGACGGCGTTCGCCGCGCGCTGAATTCCAGCGCCCAGCCGGTGATCGTTGCCACCAGCGCCAGGACGAGCACGATCGTGCACGCGCGAGCGAGTGTTGCGCTTGAGATGCCGATCCGCGGCCAGGCCCGATCGCGCAGCTTCGAGAGCAGACGATTCATCGGGAATCAATCATAATACGAAGCGAACTCCCGCGCCTCGCGGGCCTCGCGTGACAGTGGAAACATGATCGAAGGGACGACCTGCGGCGCCAGCCGGTCCGTGCGGTTGCCGCGCGGATTCACGCTGGTCGAGATCATGGTGGTGGTCGTGATCCTCGGCATCCTCGCGGCGCTGATCGTGCCAAGGGTGGTCGGACGCACCGACGAGGCGCGCGCCGTGGCGGCGAAGCAGGACGTCGCGGCCATCATGCAGGCACTGAAGCTCTATCGCCTGGACAACGGCCGCTATCCGACGACCGAGCAGGGCATCGCGGCGCTCGTCACCAAGCCCCAGGGCGAGCCGGTTCCCGCGAACTGGCAGAAGTACCTCGACAAGGTCCCCAAGGATCCATGGGGCAACGCCTACCAGTATCTCAGTCCCGGCGTGCGCGGCGATATCGACGTGTTCTCGCTCGGAGCCGACAAGCAGCCCGGGGGCAGCGGACCGGACGCCGACATCGGCTCCTGGGACCTGTAGCCTTCGTACGTCCCGATGCGCCGCGCCGGCTTCACGCTGATCGAGCTCCTGGTCGTGATCGCGATGCTCGGCGTCGCCGCCGCCGTGGTCGCGCTTTCGGTGTCGGGCGGCGAGGCCCGCCTGCTGCGGGAGGAAGCTGCGCGCCTGGGCGCGCTGTTTCGCATCGCGCAGGACGAGGCGCGGATCACGGGGCGCGCGCTGGTGTGGGAGGCGGACACCAAGGGCTACCGCTTCCGGCCGCTCGAGGATGAGGCAGCGCGCGACTGGAGCGATGAGATCCTGCGCGAGCGCGCCTGGCCGTTCGTGGTGCGCCGCATCGACGGCGGGCGCATCGTGTTCGGTCGCGAGCCGCTGCTCGAGCCGGCAACGCTGCACATCGCCACCACCGAAGTCGAGACGCGGCTCGCTCTCGACGCTCTCGGCAACCTGAAGCCGGCCGAATGAGAATTCACTTTTCGCGCGGTTTCACGCTCATCGAAACTCTGGTCGCGCTCACGATCGTCGCGGTGGCGCTCCTCGCGGGCCTGCGCGCGGTGGGCACGATGGCGCATACGGGCGCCCAGTTGAAGCTGCGCCTGCTCGCGCAGATCTCCGCCGAGAACCGCATCGCCGAACTGCGCGCGGCGCGCGCGTTTCCCGGCATTGGCAGCCGCACCGTCGCGTGTCCGCAGGGCGGAGTGCCGCTCGAGTGCGTCGAGGAAGCGAAGGCGACGCCGAATCCGCTGTTTCGCCGCATCGAGGTGCGTGTCTACCAGGGGGCGGACCGTGACCGCCTGCTGGTCGAGCTGATCGGCATCCTTCCGCGGGAGTCGTGATTAATGGACGCTCATGGGGGAAGGGGATTCACGCTGGTCGAGATGCTGGTGGCGATTGGCCTGCTCGGCCTGCTCGGGGTTATTTCCTGGCGCGGCCTGGACTACGTCGCCGCGCAGCGCGAGCGCATCGACCGCGATACCGAGGACCTTTCGCGCGTTCTGCGCGTGCTGTCCCAGCTCGAGCGCGACATCGCTCAGCGCGCCGCGGATTTCATGCTTCCTCCTCCACAATCCGCGCCGGCCGTGCTGCCGCCCTCGATCATCGTCCATCGTGCCGCTGAGGGCGCGGTCGCACTCGAGATCGTGCGTATTGCGCCCCGTGGCGGCGGGCCGGCGCGCGCGCAGCGTGTCGTCTATCGCGTCACCGACGCAGTGCTGACGCGCAGCGCATCCCAGGCGGGGATCGGGTTGCCGGTCGCGCCGGCAGGCGATGCCGTTGACCTGCTGCCCGGCGCGCGGCGGCTCTCGGTGCGCGCGTACTCCGGCGGCTTCTGGTCCGAGGCGGACAGCGCCGAGGCGCGTGTGCAGCCGCCCACCCGTGCGACCGCGCTCGAAGTGGCGGTGGAGGCCGCCAACGGCGCACGCTACGTGCGGGTATTTGCGCTATGAGAAGCAGGGCGGAGCGCGGCGCAGCGGTGGTGATGGCGATGCTCGTCGTCGCGATGGCGGTATTGCTGGTCACGGGCGCATTCTGGCGGCAGAACGTCATAGCGCGCCAGGCGGAAAACGAGCTGTCGTTTGCCCAGGCAAAATGGCTCATGCGCGGCGCGATCGACTGGGCCGGCGTCACCCTGGCAGAGGACGCGCGCACCTCCAGCGTGGACCATGCCGGTGAGCCCTGGGCCGTGCCGCTCGCCGACACGCATTTGAACCCGGACGACGGGCGCGATCCGGTCTACCTCGCCGGCGCGATCCGCGACGAGCAGGCAAAG
>JAHZNX010000270.1 GCA_020028375.1 Betaproteobacteria bacterium
CCTCATCACCGGCGACGGCGATGTCGTGATCTCCAGCGCCAACCGCAACTTCAAGGGGCGGCTGGGCAATGCGAATTCCGAGATCTTCATCGGCTCGGCTGCGACCGTCGCGGCTTCAGCGCTCACCGGGCACATCACCGACCCGCGCACGGTCGAAGGCGGGGAGTGGCGGCCAGCGGCCCTTGCGGCGTGACGACTGATGGCTGGCGATTGACGAGGGGCGAGTGACGACACTGATCCGCGGAAAGGTGCGTTTGCTGGGCGATGACATCAATACAGATATTCATTGCTCGAGCAAGTACCACCGGGGTCGCGACAACGCCTATGTCGCGCAGCATGCCTTCGAGCAGCTCGTGCCCGGTTTCGCCGCGCGCCTCGCGAGAGGCGACGTAATCGTGGCGGGGAGGAACTTCGGCAACAACTCCTCGCGCGAGCAGGCGGTGCACATCCTGCGCCTGATGGGAGTGGGAGCGATCGTCGCCGCGTCGTTCGGACGGCAATTCTTCCGCAACTGCATCAACAACGGGCTGCCGGCGGTCGAATGCAGCGTGACCGGCATTGCCGAGAGCGACGAGATCGAGCTCGACCTCGCCACCGGTCGTGTCGCCGTCGCCGCGCGCGGCATCGTGCGCGAAGCCCCGCCGCTGCCGGGCGAGGTGCGGGCGATACTCGGGGCCGGCGGGCTGATCCCGTTTCTCAAGGCGCATCCCGACTGGACAACGCCAGTGACAAGTGACGAGATGCAGGTGACGAGATAAAGGTGACGAGATACGGGTGACATACAACTTGTCACTGCCTTTCGTCACCATCATTCGTCACCCTTAATCGTCACCATTATTCGTCACTTTCCGCAGCTGGAAGATTCGACATTAGACGCATGACTGGGACATGAAAATAGAACGAGTGGAAGTGTTTGGCGTGGCGATGCCCCTGACCGGCACGTTTACGAGCGCCGGCATCTCCAAGCAGGCGACGAAATGCGTGGTGGTGCGCCTCACCGCGTCGGATGGCACGGTGGGTATCAGCAGCGTTGAGCCGTCGGCCGCCGTCAAATCGCCCGGAACGGCCGCAGAGCTGGCGGTCGCTATCCGCGAGCGCATTGCGCCTGCAATTGTTGGACAGGATCCGACCAATATCAACCGATTGGTCGAACTGCTGGATGGGCTGACCCCCACGCAGCCCGGCGCCGGAGCCGCGGTGGAGATGGCGTGCGTCGAGCTCGTGTCGCGAATACAGGGGGTCCCGCTCTACACCTACCTCGGGGGTGCCGTACAGACAAGCGTACAATTCAACGGCTGGATTGGCGAGCTTCCGCCCGAGGAAGCCGCGGCAGAAGGGCTGCGATGGCACAAAGCGGGGTTCCGCTCGGCCAAGATAAAAGTCGGCAGCGGCATCGAAGCGGACTGCAACCGCGTCGCTGCAGTTCGCGAAGCGGTCGGCAGCGCCATGAAGCTTCGCATCGACGCCAATATGCAGTACGACGCCGACACGTCGTTGAGACTGGCCCGCATGGTCAAGCAGTTCGACTTGCAGCTTTTCGAGCAGCCCGTGCCGCAACGCGATCTTGCGGGAATGGCGCGGGTTCGCCGGGAAGGCGGCATCCCCGTGATGGCAGACGAATCCGTGAGCGATCATGCCAGTCTCATCGCGGTCATCAAGGCCGACGCGGCCGACTTCGTCAAGTTCGGCATCAAGCAAGCCGGGGGCATACTGCGCGCGGCGCGCATGCTGGCCACCGCGGAGGCCGCGGGCCTGCCGGTCGTTATCGGCCATGGTTTCGGACTCGATCCCAGCACGCTCGCCGAGATCATGCTCGCCGCCTCGTCCCGCAACGTGCTGCCCGGACTCGAGTGCGTGGGGCCGCTCAAGACCGCCGACGATATCGTGACGCGCAAGCTGGATCTTTCCAGCGGCAGCCTCGCGCTGCCCGCCGGCCCGGGACTCGGCGTAACGCTCGACGACGCCAAGCTCGCGAAGTATCAGGTCGACCTCAAGGCTGCGGCCTGACTGCCTCAATGGCCACAGAGCGTAATCTGACTGTTCGCCAACGGCTTCGAGCGCGACTGACGAAGGGGCCGGTCATCATCGCGCCGGGAATCTACGATGCCTATGGAGCCCGGTTCGTCGAGCAGGCAGGCTTCGAGGCGGCCTACATGACCGGAAACGGCGTCTCCGCGAGCCTGCTCGGGCGGCCCGATGTCGGGTTGGTGGACCTCACGATGATCACGAGCCACGCGCGCCGCGTTGCGGCGGCCGTCGACATCCCCCTTGTCTGCGACGCCGACACCGGCTACGGCAACGCGGTCAGCGTGCGCCGCACGGTGGAGGAGTTCGAGGCCGCGGGGGTCGCGGCGATCCACATCGAGGACCAGGCCTTTCCGAAGCGCTGCGGCCAGCTTCCCGGAGCGCGTCCGGTCATCGAGCGGGCCGAGGCCGCGGGCAAGATCGAGGCCGCGGTTGCTGCCCGCCGCGATCCGGACTTCGTCATCATCGCGCGCACCGACGCGGCCGAGGCGCACGGGCTGGATGAGGCGATCGCGCGCGCGAAGGCGTTTCGCAAGGCAGGCGCCGACGTGATCTTCGTCGAGATGAAGAGCGGCCCGGCGATACTGGAAGACCTCAGGCGCGTGACGTCGGAAGTGGATGCACCGTGCCTCGTCAATATGGGCGCGGGCGGCAGGCTCGACGAGCTCGACCCGGACGGGATCGGCCGACTCGGGCTGCGCATCGCGATCTACCCCGGGATTGAGCGCGCCGCGGCGGGCTTCGCGATCCGCGAGGCGCTCGCGGTCCTGAAGAAGGAGGGCAACACCCGGGCGCTGCGCGGCCGGATGCTGAGCCTGCAGGAATATAACCACGCGCTCAAGCTCGACGAAGTGGAGCAGTGGGAGAAGCGCTACCTTCGGTAGCAAGTGTTTACCCTTTACCGAGTTCAATATGGAAGTTACCCGGACGCTCGCGAAGTTCATCGTCAATCATCGCCCCGCAGAGCTGCCGCAGAAAGTGCGGCACGAGGCGGCGCGGTCGTTCCTCAACTGGGTCGGCTGCGCGGTCGGGGCATCGCGCCACGAGACGGTGGAGCGCGCGCTCGCGGCGCTCAATGAATTCTCCGGCCCGCGCGAAGCCACGGTGCTCGGGCGCGGCGACCGGCTCGACATCATGCTGGCGGCGCTCATGAACGGCACGACGTCGCATACCTTCGACTTCGACGACACGCATTTGAAGACCGTCATCCACCCGAGCGGCCCGGTCGCCTCGGCGATACTGGCGCTCGCCGAGCGCCGGCCCGTGAACGGCGACGAATTCCTGCATGCCTTCATCCTTGGCGTGGAGGCCGAGTGCCGCATCGGCAGCGCCGTCTACCCGTCACACTACAACGTGGGCTGGCATATCACCGCGACGGCGGGCGTGTTCGGGGCCGCGGCCGCTGCGGGGCGGCTGCTCGGGTTGAACGAGCAGCAGATGGTGTGGGCGCTCGGCATC
>JAHZNX010000271.1 GCA_020028375.1 Betaproteobacteria bacterium
CGCGAACTTCTGCGGCACCTGCTCGCTGGTGAGAAACCAGCCGAGCACTGCCGAAGAGGCCACGATCAGCATGACCGATGCGGTCTGGCCAGCGGACTCCCTGAGGATGAGCAGGGTCTGGCGGCCCGAGAGTTCGCGGTAGATGAAGACGCCGATGAGGAGGGCCGCCAGCACCGCGAGGGCGGCCACTTCCGTCGCGGTGGCGATGCCGCCCAGTATCCCGACCCAGATCACGATGGGGATGAAGAGAGCCCAGAAGGCGTGGACCGTCGAGCGGCCGACTTCGCGGACGGAGAACTTCTTTTCCACGGGGAAGTTGTACTTCCGGGCGTAGTAGTAGCAGAGGCCCATCATCGACACGCAGGCGATGATGCCGGGCAGGAAGCCTGCAAAGAAGAGCTTGGCGATCGAGACCTCGGCCATCCACGCGTAGATGATCATCGGGATCGACGGCGGGATGAGGATGGCCGCCGAAGCGGCATTGGAGACGATCGCGGCGGAGAGCGCCCGCGGGTAGCCGCGCTTTTCCATCGACGGAATCACCACCTTGCCGATGGCGGCCGCATCGGCCACCGACGAGCCCGAGATCTCGCTCTGGATCATCGTGGCGACGACCGTCACCATGGCAAGCCCGCCGCGGATGAAGCCGACGAGGCTCTGCGCGAGATTCACCAGGCGCTGGGAAATGCCGGAGGTCTCCATGAGGCCCCCCGCCAGGATGAAGAGCGGGATCGCGAGGAGCGGGAAGCTGGAAGCTCCGGCGAAGAGGTTCAGGGGCACGACGCTCAACGACGCGGCGCCGGTCCACAGGATCGCCAGGATGGTCGCGATCGAGAGCGCGAACCCGATCGGGACGTTGAGGACGGTGAGGAGGACGATTACTCCGAGGATGATCCACTCCACGTGGCGTGGCCTCCTCGAGATTTGATTGGATGCGTCAGCAAGCCGATGAGCCGCCACAGGCTGACGATGAGCATGAGCGCCCCGGTGACCGGCAGCACGCTGGTTACCCAGGTGACCTTGATCCAGGGCAGCGAAATGGTGGTCTCGTCCCCCATCCGCTCCATGAGGATCCAGCCATAGTAGAAGAGCACGAACTGGAAGCCCAGGACGGCGAGCTCGGTCACCACGTCCGCGACCCGCCGCGCCGGCGGGGCAAGCTTCTCGACCAGGAGATCGAAATTGATATGGCGCTGATGGTATTGCGCCACCACGGCGCCGTAGAAGGTCAGCCAGACGAGAGTATAGGACGCGAATTCGTCATACCAGACGAGCGAGTCGTTGAGGACGTAGCGGAAGAACACCCCGAGGCAGACGATGACCGCCAGCCCCGCGAGCAGGAAAACGGCCCACCACTCGACGAGAGTGATGAGCCGCGCGAGCAGCCGTCCTATCATTTCGAAACCGGATCACTGATCCGGGCTCGCTCGAATCTCCCCTCGCCACTCGGGAGAGGTGCGCCGAAACGTGGAGCAGGGGCCCCGGTTTCCGGGGATGCGACCGTGAAGGCGCACATAAGCACGCGGGCAAGTGCGGCGCTGCATCCCGCTCCGGGGTCGCATCCAAGCACAATACGCTTGGAACCTGCTCCGCCCTCCGCGGGCGCGAGGGGTGAGGGGTCGAGCGATGTAACGACGCTGCGTCGAGCTCGAACCATCAGCGCAGCGACTGGATGATTTTGACCAGCTCCGCGCCGCCGGCGACCTGCTTGCCGAACTCCTCGTATACCGCGCCCGAGGCCCGGATGAACGCTTCCTTGTCCGGCTCGTTGACGATCATCGGGGGCGCGAGGTAGCCTGGGGTGTAGACGTGGCCCGTTAGCGAGAGGTACTTCTGGACCTCCAGGAACTTGGCCGAATGGATCTGGGAAAATGGATTCTCCTGGCCATCCATGACGCCCTGCTGCAGCGCCGAGTACACCTCGGCGAACGGCATGGGAGACGGTTTGGCGCCGTAGGCCTGGAACATCTTCACGCGCCAAACGCCGCCCGGCACGCGCAGCTTGATGTCGTTCAGGTCGCCCGGATACTTGACCGGCCGCCGGTTGTTGGTGATGTGGCGAAAGCCGTTCTCCCAGACGCCCAGCATCCGGATGCCCCGCGCCGGCAGGCCATCGAAGAGCGCTTTCTGGACCGCCTTGTTGTCCGCCACCTTCTTCATGTGGGCGCGGCTGACGATGATGTACGGCATTTCGAATACGCCGTAGCGCTGATCCACCGTGCTCATGATCGTAGACGGGTAGGTCATCTCCGGGGCACCGACCCTGATCCCCTTGATCATCTGCTCGTCGGTGCCGATCTGGCTC
Source organism: Betaproteobacteria bacterium (assembly GCA_020028375.1). Taxonomy (GTDB): domain Bacteria; phylum Pseudomonadota; class Gammaproteobacteria; order Burkholderiales; family SG8-41; genus SG8-41. The sequence continues at coordinate 2,306 of JAHZNX010000271.1, forward strand.
GAGTGAAAGACTTTCACCTCCACCCGGCCCTTCAGCGCTTCGTTCACATCTTTGGCGAACCGGGTGCTCACGATGTCGAAGAGCGAACCGGGAAAGCCCACGTGGCCGAGCCGGATGGTAACGGGCTGCTGGGCCCCGGCCGCGGCGGGCCAGAGCCCTGCGGTCAGCATGGCGACGCCGAATATCAGGGAAAATCTCACGCGTTTCATGGTCTCCTCCATTGTTAGATTTGGGCAGCGAATCCGGTCGCGCCTGGCGCCGGCGGGGGCGCACGGCTAAGTTAGCCGGAACGGCCCTGTTTCACAAGGGGCGGCACGATCCCGCATCGCGGAATTGTCACCCCTCACGCTTCATTGTGGAGGTATCTTCGCCGCGCGTATCACCTTCGACCACTTCCCGATCTCGGACTTGAGGTGCGCGGCGTAGGCGGCGGGGGTAGACGGCGTCGGTTCTATGCCATTCGCCAGATACTTCTGCCGTGTTTCCTGCGTGTTGAGAACGCCGACGGTGGCCTGGTTGAGCTTCTCGACGATCGCGCGCGGCGTTCCGGCCGGGACCAGCATGCCGTAGCGGGTGCTGTACTCGTAACCGGGAACACCCGCTTCCGCGATGGTGGGCACTTCGGGCAGGGTGCTTGCGCGCTTCGCGCTCGTGACGCCGAACGCGCGCAGGCGGCCGGACCTTACGTGCGGCAGCGCCGAAGCGTAGGTCGAGAGGGACGCCGAGATCTCGTTGCCGAGCAGCGCGGTGAGCGAGGGCCCGGTGCCCTTGTACGGCACGTGCACGAGTTCGACCTTCTGGGACATGAGCAACAACTCCATCGCGAGATGCGTGCCGCCCCCGACCCCGCTGGAGCCGTAGGTGAACTTGCCGGGCACAGAGCGCGCGAGCGCGATGAACTCCTTGAGGGTTGTGGCGGGCAGCGAGGGATGGGCCACGAGGATGTTGGGCTGCTCCGCGAGGAGCGTGACCGGCGTGAAGTCGCGCAGCGTGTCGTAGGGCAATTTCTGGTAGAGCGCGACGTTGAACACCGTGCTGGCGCCCGCATTGAGCAGGGTGTAGCCGTCGGGGGCCGCTCTTGCGACGATTTCGGTCCCGACGATACTGGCCGCCCCCCCACGATTGTCCACGATGACCGGCTTACCGAGCGCCACCGTCAGCCCGTCCGCGACGATGCGCGCCGTGATGTCGTTGCCGCCGCCCGGTGCGAACGGCACGACGAAGCGTATCGGCCTGGTCGGATAGCTTTGCGCGGGGGAAGCCGGCGTGATCGCGCCGAGGAACGTGGCGAGCAACGTAGCAGCGACGCGGCGCATGGTCTCCTGCTCCTTCAACGCCGTGACCAATGCTCAATCCACTCTAACGCTCGCTTCGCGGGCCCTGTCGACGAGGTAGTCGCGCCCGGCGAGCATGTCGCCGAGCGAGCCGAACGCGTTGGTGTAGTGACCCTTGTAGCCCCCGCCCTCGATGAGGCTGAACATCTGGCCGAAGTCGAGGTTGCCGGCGCCCGGCTTGAGGTGAATCTCGTGACCGTTGCGGTAGCAGTCGGCAAGCCGCACTTCGCCCACCCGCTTGAGGTCGAGCGCCTTGACGAATCCCTCGACGCCTTCGGGCACGAGGTGTGCGTGATTGGCGGTGAAGGAGAGCTTGAACGCGGACGACTGGATGTCCCAGTAATACTGCCACTCCTCGAGGGTATGCGCGAGGTAGTGCACCTCGGCGTCCTGCGGCTCCTTGTTGAGGTTCTCGAGCAGGACCAGCGCCTTCCTCTTTTCGGCGTGGGCGACGACGCGGGCGAGCCGCTCCCGCCCCGCCTTCATGCGCAAGGCCTTGTCATCCTTGAAGTGGTAGCCGGCGTGCACCACCATCCAGCTCGCGTCGAGCTTCGGGAAGATGTCCACGTAGCTTTTCAGGTAGTCGGTGACCGCATCCGCCACATGGGGCGAATACTCGGCGACATTCACCGCCGAGTTCGTGTGCAGCCCGAGCTTCACGCGGTGCTTTTCGAGGAGCTTCCGCACCGCGGCGCAGCGCTTTGGGTCGAACGCGGTCAGCGCGTTTTCCCCGGTGTCGAGCTGCACATCGACGAACCGGACGCCGTTCTGCGCTGCCCACTCGATGCCCGCCTCGAGGCGGATCTTGCGGCCCAGATCGACGCCGATGCGCTCGCGGAGCTTCATGGGCGTTGCCGCAGTTACGCCGCGGCTCGCTTTCCGGCGCTGGCGGCGGCGGGCTGCGACGCGAGGTAGTCCATGGCGGCGCCGACACCGCCTTTCCGGTGCGGCACGCGGGCGAGCTCCAGACCCATCTCGGTTCCGCTCAGGGTTCCGCAGAGCATCAGGTCGTTGAAGTCGCCGAGATGGCCGATGCGGAACACCTTGTCGCGGAGCTTCGTCAGCCCGGAGCCGAGCGACAGGTTGAAATGATCGAGCACCACCTGGCGGAACGCGATCTCGCTGTGACCTTCCGGCATCAGCACGGCGGTGAGCGAGCTGGAGTACTCCGCGGGATTCGCGCACAGTATTTCCAGGCCCCATGCGCGCACCGCGCGGCGCGTCGCCTCCGCGTGGCGGTCGTGGCGCTTGAAGACGTTGTCGAGCCCTTCTTCTTCCATCAGCATCTTCAACGCGACGCGCAGACCGTAGAGGAGATTCGTCGCCGGCGTGTAGGGAAACCAGCCGTCCCGGTTGGAGGCGATCATCTCCTCCCAGTTCCAGTAGGCGCGCGGCAGCTTCGCC
>JAHZNX010000272.1 GCA_020028375.1 Betaproteobacteria bacterium
GACCGAGCCCTGGTAGGTCTCGCTGAAATCACCGAAAGCGGCGAGCGCCTCGCGCGGGTCCTCGCCCTCGCGCAGCGCGAACGCATCGAAGCCGCAGCTTGCGAGAAAGAACAGCTGGTCGCGCCAGATGTCGCCGAACGCGCGCAGCTCGCCTCGCCAGCCGTAGCGCTCCCGCAGGAGGTACGCGATGGAATAGCCGCGCCCGTCGATGACCTTCGGGAACCTCACCGCGACGACTCCGAACAGCCGCAGATCCTCCGCGATCGCCGCGGGGTCCTCGTTGCTGTCGAGCCAAATTCCGAGCCGGCTGGGTCGGGCGAGCAGCTCGTCGCGCCGCTGCCGCCACAGGGCGAGCGGTACGATGATGTCGCCGGAGGGCGGTACCGATGGCAGGCTGCCGTCGTCCGGGGGCTTAAGCAGCGACCAGGGATCGGTCACGACTTTCCTGTTTTTGATGACGTCCGTCATAGACACGCTCCTTGAAGGGTTCGATGCCGATGCGCCATACGACGTCGATGAAACGCTCCTCCTCGCTGTCGCGCCGCTCGAGATAGGTCCCGATCAACTTTTCGATCACGTCCGGGATTTCGGCGCGGGCGAAGGACGGGCCGATCACCTTGCCGAGCGCCGCGGGCGCGCCGGGACGGGTGAGTCCCTGGTTGCCGCCGATGGAAATCTGGTACCACTCCTCGCCGTCCTTGTCGACGCCGAGGATGCCGATGTGGCCGACGTGGTGATGGCCGCACGAATTCACGCAGCCGGAGATATTGAGATCGAGCTCGCCGATGTCGTAGACGTAATCGAGGTCGTCGAAACGGCGCTGGATCGCCTCCGCCACCGGGATCGACTTGGCGTAGGCAAGCGAGCAGAAGTCGCCCCCCGGGCAGGCAATGATGTTGGTGAGGAGCCCGACATTGGGCGTGGCAAATCCCAAAGCCTTCACTTCCTGCCACAACTCATGCAGATCCAGCTGCCGTACGTCAGCGAGGATCAGGTTCTGCTCGTGGGAAACCCGCAGTTCACCCTGGCTAAAGCGGTCGGCAAGGTCCGCCACGGCGTCCATCTGATCGGCGGTGGCGTCTCCCGGCGGCACGCCGGTTTTCTTGAGCGACAGCGTCACCGCCGCGTAGCCCGGTGCCTTGTGGGGATGGACGTTGCGCTTCGCCCAGGCGGCAAAGGCCGGCTCGGCGGCGAGCCGCGCCGCATGCCCGGGGTCGTCACCGGGAAGCTGCTTGTATGCCGGCCGCGTGAAGCGCCCTTCCACCCGCCGCACTTCTTCCTCCGTCAGCGTGGAAGGCCCATCCTTCAAATGCGCCCATTCGGCATCGACTTCCTCGCGGAAGCGCTCGGGAGTGCGTTCCTTCACTAGGATCTTGATCCGTGCTTTGTTGAGGTTGTCGCGCCGGCCGTAGCGGTTGTAGACGCGCATGACCGCCTCGACGTAGCTGAGGAGATGCCGCCACGGCAGGAACTCCTGCATCACGTGGCCGATGATGGGCGTGCGTCCCATGCCGCCACCGACGATCACGCGGAATCCGACCTCGCCCCCCGGCGAGGCGCCGTCCGAGCCGGTTCCTCCCTTGTCGCGCACCGCCTGCAACCCGATGTCGTGGAGGAAGATGGCGGCGCGATCGGCTTCGGCGCCATTCACCGCGATCTTGAACTTGCGCGGCAGATAGGAGAACTCGGGGTGAAAGGTGGACCACTGACGCAGCAGCTCGCACCAGACGAAGGAATCCACGATCTCGTCGCTCGCCACCCCGGCGAAATGATCGGTGGTGATGTTGCGCACGGAATTGCCGCTGGTCTGGATCGCATGCATCTGCACCTTGGCGAGCTCGGCCAGGATGTCGGGCGTGTCCTCGAGCTTGGGCCAGTTGAACTGGATGTTCTGGCGCGTGCTGAAGTGGCCGTAGCCCCGGTCCCAGGTGCGGGCGATGTGCGCGAGGGTCCGCAGCTGGCGCGACGTCAGCAGCCCATACGGGATTGCAACGCGCAGCATCGGCGCGTAGCGCTGGATGTACAGGCCATTGCGCAGTCGCAGCGGCCGGAAATCGTCTTCCGACAGCTTGCCGGCCAGGAAGCGCCGCGTCTGATCGCGAAACTGTGCTACCCGCTCGTCCACCAGCCGCTGGTCGATTTCGTCGTACCGGTACACCGCATTTTCCCTGTGAAATCCGCGAGGTCTGCATGGTAGCAACGGCCTGTTATGCTGCAAAAGAATATTGTGTTAGACTATAATAACTGTAAAGTATTTAGCATAACTACATGAAATTACAGCAATTACGCTACCTTACGGAAGTCGCCAAGCGGGGCCTCAACCTGTCCGAGGCTGCGGAAGCGCTGCACACCTCCCAACCGGGCATCAGCAAGCAGATCCGCCAGCTGGAGGACGAGCTGGGCGTGGACATCCTGGTGCGCAATGGCAAGCGCATCGTGGACGTGACGGAGCCTGGCCGTGTCATTCTCGGCATCGCCGAGCGCATCCTGCAGGACGCCGAGAACCTGCGGCAGGTTGCCCGCGAGTTCCGGGATCTCGCTGCGGGCACGCTGACCATCGCCACCACACATACCCAGGCGCGTTACTCACTGCCCAAGGTGGTCAGCGCCTTCAAGCAGCGCTACCCGAAGGTGCGCCTGACGCTCAAGCAGGGCAACCCGCCGCAGCTCGCGGAGATGGTGCTCGCGGGAGAAGCCGATATCGCGATCGCCACCGAGGCTCTCGCCCAGCATCCCAAGCTGCTCGCGCTGGCCGGCTACCAATGGCGGCATTGCGTGGTGGTGCCGGCGAAGCATCCCCTCCTGAAGGAAAAACGCATTACGCTCGAGATGCTCGCGCAATACCCGATCATCACCTACGATCCCGCCTTCGCCGGGCGCAGCCACATCGATGATGCGTTCCGGGCGCAGGGGATCGCGCCCGATATCGTGCTTTCCGCGATCGACTCCGACGTGATCAAGACCTACGTGGAACTGGGGCTCGGGATCGGCATCATAGCCGCGGTGGCTTTCGACGAAAGACGCGACCTGCTGTTGCACGCAGTCGATATCGGACATCTGTTCGGCACCATGACCACGCGCATCGCCGTGCGGCGCGGCAGCGCGCTGCGCGGGTTCGCTTACGACTTCATGGAATTGTTCTCGCCGCGACTGACTCGCGCAGTCGTGGACGCAACATTGAGGGGCGAAGGTACTAGCTACGAACTGTGAGCGACCGGACAACCGGGCAGGGACGCCTGACGATCTCGCCTCTATCCGGCAAGCCGCTTTCTGAGCCATGCGCTTGCCCCGTCGACGATCACAACCAAAATCAGCATCGCGATAATCACCGTCATGGCTTGCGGCTGCTGAAACAATGACAGGCTGAAGTACAGCATCTGGCCGAGCCCGCCGGCGCCGACGACCCCCAGTATGGCCGCCATGCGGATATTGATCTCCCAGCGATAAAGCGTATACGCGATCAGTTGCGGCACGACAT
>JAHZNX010000049.1 GCA_020028375.1 Betaproteobacteria bacterium
CGGGGTGGTTACATCGGAACGCCTAGCTCCCACCACCCCGCCCACTGGCGCGGGCACCCCTCCTCAGGCAGGAGGGGAGTTCATTTTGTCAGGCGCTCTTAGGTATCACTCGCCCTTGATGCCGGCGGCCTTGATGACCCCGAGCCACTTGTTCTGCTCGGACACCATCAGTCTTCCGAACTCCGCGGAGCTCATCTTCACGACCGCCCCGCCCTGCTCGTCGAGCCGCTTCTGGAACGCCGGCGCGGAAATCACCTCACCGGTCTCGGCGTGGAAGCGCGCGATGATGTCCGCCGGCGTCTTCGGCGGCGCGAAGATGCCCCACCAGATCCGCGATTCGTAGCCGGGCACGGTCTCCGCGATCACCGGCACGTTCGGATGCTTGGGACTGCGCTGCGGGCCGCCGGTCGCGATCAGCCTCACCCGCCCGCTCTGCACGTGCGGCAGGACGTTGACGAGCGACCCGAAGTTGACCTGGGAGTGCCCGGCCACGATGTCGGCGATCGCGGGCCCGCCGCCCTTGAACGGCACGTGCACCATCTTCGTACGGGTCATCATCGCGAACAGCTCCGTGTTCATGTGCGGGAAGCCGCCGATGCCCGAGGAGGAGTACAGGATCTCCCCGGGCCGTTTCTTCGCGAGATCGATCAGGTCCTTCACCGTCTTCACCGGGAACGACGGATGGACGACGAGCGCGCTGTCGCCGAAGCCGATCATCGCGACCGGCGCAAACGAATTGACGAGGTCAACGGGCACTTTCGGCTTGTCGATGAGAAACCCATACGCGGTGGACGTCATCATGAAGGTGTAGCCGTCCGGCGGCGCGGCCGTCGCGAGCTGCAGGCCCACGATGCTGCCCGCCCCGGCACGGTTGTCGATGATCACCTGCTGCTTGAGCCGCGCGGTCAGGTCCACCGCCAGGATCCGCCCGATGATGTCGGTGCTGCCTCCGGGAGGCCACGGAATGACGACTCGCACCGGCCGCTCCGGCCAGGACGCGGCAGTGGCGATGGACAGGAGCGTGCTCGATGCGAGCAGGAGTCCGAGGATGTGGAGGACTGTCGATCTGGCGTTCATGGAGCGCCTCATCCGTTGCTCTTGAGTGAGAATTTCTGGAACGTATGGCAATCCGCCGGCGCCCGGCCGCGGCTGACCGCAAAGGTCCAGGTGACCTCGCTCACGTAGAGATCGTTCCTGGAGTCCAGCGCGAGGCCGTGAGGCGCGGCGAAGCTTCCCGGTGCCGTGACCTCGGGCGTGCCCCAGCGGGCGAGGACGCGCCCGTCCTTGTCGAAGACGCTCATGCGGGCCTGGCGGAACTTCGTGATGGGACCGAGGCTTTTCGAATCGTCGCCCGGGTGCCACGCCAGCTCCGTCACGTACACCCGTCCCTTGGAGTCGAACACCACGTGCGTGGGCCGTTGCGTGTCCGTCCACTCGCTCAGGTACTCGCCGTCCGGGCTGAAGATCTGGATGCGGTCGCTCTCCCGGTCGCAGACGAAGACGCGGCCGTCGGCGGCGCAGGCGATGCCGTGGGGAAGATAGAACTGGCCGGGGCCTGTCCCCGGCGATCCCCACGAGCGCTTGAGCTGCCCGGTGGGTGAAAACTGGTGGACGCGGCAATTGCCGTAGCCGTCGGACACGTAGAGGTCGCCTTTCGGGCCGACCGCGATGTTGGTGGGGCGGTTGAAGGGCCCGGCCCCGCGCGTGATGGTCATCATGTTCTTGCCGTCATAGCCCGTGTCCGACGGCGTGTTCAGCGTGCCCAGCGTCAGAAGGAGCCTGCCCTCCGGCGTGAACTGGCGCACCGTGTGATTGCCGTCGTCGGTGCAGAACAGCGTGCCGTTGGGCGCGACGTAGATGCCATGGGTGCGATAGGTGAAATCGCCCTCGCCCCACGAGCGCAGGAACCTCCCTTTCCGGTCGTACACCAGCACCGGGTGATCCCCGCGGCACATGAGGTAGACGCGATCCTCGCCGTCAACCGCCACCCCCGCGACGTCCCGGTGCGCGTAACCCTTCGGCAGTTGCTCCCATCCCTCCACCACCGAATACCTGATTCCGGTCGGCTGGTCCACGGGCTCCTCCCTCACTTACGAAATGCGGATTGCAAGTTTACCGCGCGATCACTGGCGACGCGTCGGCAGCGGCGGCTTCACGCCCTCCGGCAAGGGCGTGCGGTCCACGTTCAGGGCCATCGACACCAGCCCGTAGAACCCGTTCACCGCGATAAGGTCCACGACGCCGCGCTCGCCGAAGCGGCCCACCGCGGCCTTGAATGTGGCGTCGCTCACCCCCTGCGTCTCGTGCAACTCGCGGGAAAAGCTGTAAACGATCGTCTCGTCTGCATCCATCTTCGCCGGCCGGCGTCCCTGCGCGATGTCCTCGCCGATGGCGGGATCCAGTCCCGCCTCCAGCGCAAGGCGGTGATGCGCAAACCACTCGTACTGACACGTCCAGTGGCGCGCAGTCACGATGATCGCCAGCTCATTGAGCTTTGAAGGCAGGGAGCTGCAAAAGCGGATTTCCGCGCCCAGGCTCTGAATGATGTTGCCGACGCTCGGGCTGCGCAGCCAGACGTTGAACGGCCCGCCGAGCGGGCCCGGCCGGGCGGCGGACGAGTTCTTCACGGCGGCGCGCGGCCCCGACCGGATCGCATCGGCGACCTTCTTCTGCTCCGGCGTCAGCTCCTCGGGCGGGATCAGCTTGAAACGTCGCTTGTCCGCGCCTGCTCCAGTGTGCGGGCTACTCATGGTCACTCCTTGCTCCTGAAAACATGGGAACCTAGCACAAACGCCGCCTCCTCTTCAGCTTCCCCCGGTAAGTTTCGCTCGCTCCCCTCCTGCCATTCGCAAGCCGCGAGTCACGGGGGCAAAGGCCCCTCTCCCTCTGCCTTCTGCCTTAAAGCAGCGCCCCCGGTGGCGCTCGCCAGTGTTTGGCGCGATACTTTCCATTCATCAGTCGTCACCAACCTTGAAACTGGAGGAGGGAGTATGGCCGGCATTCACGTGGCGCGCATTCTTGGAGGAGGTGTCATCGGAGCATGCCTGACCGCGATCGCAGTCAGCGGGCTCGCCCAGCAGCCTTATCCCAACCGTCCCCTGCGCCTCATCGTCCCGCTCGCGCCGGGCGGAACCACCGACATCCTGGCACGCACCATGTCCCAGGGCCTGGCGGGACCGCTGGGTCAGACGGTGGTGGTGGAGAACCGCAGCGGCGCCGGCGGGACCGTGGGCTCGGACGTCGTCGCCAAGTCGCCGCCCGACGGCTACACCCTGCTGATCATCTCCGCCGACACCTACACCACCAACGCGGTGCTCTACACCAGCCTGCCCTTCGACTCGCGCAAGGACCTGAGACCGATATCCATATTGGCGGCTTCGCCCAGCCTGCTCACCGTTCATCCCTCGCTGCCGGTGAAATCGGTAAAGGAACTGGTCGCGCTGTCCAAGGCGCGGCCCAAGGATCTCAACTACGGTTCGGGCGGCACGGCGGGCCAGTTGCGCATGGAGCTGCTCAAGTTCAATACCGGCATGATCATTCAGAACATCCCGTACAAGGGCTCGGGCCCGGCGCTCATCGATCAGATCGCGGGGCACGTGCATGTCGGCTTCTTCAACATGGTCGCCACGCTGCCGCAGGTCCAGGCTGGGAAGCTGCGGGCGCTCATCGTGACCGGACCGAGGCGCGTGGAGCAGCTCCCCTCCGTGCCGAGCACGGTGGAATCGGGAATCAAGGGCTTCGACCAGAACGTGGGCTACCTGATGCTGCTGCCGAGCGCGACACCCGCCGCCATCGTCAGTCGCCTGAATCAGGACATCGTGAAGGTGCTGAATACTCCCGAGGTGAAGGGCCGGTTGGCGAGCGAGGGCTCGGAAGTTGTCGGCAGCACGCCCGAGCAGGCCCAGGCCGTCGTGTACAGCCAGATCGATCAGTGGGTCGACGTGGTGAAGAAGACGGGAATCAAATTGCAGTAGAGGCGTGACTCGCGGAGCGCGGTTCAGCCCGGTTTTCGTCAGTCGTCACTGCACTCAAAGGAGGGACTATGAAATTCAATATCGGCGCGTTGGCATTGGCAGTCGGCTTGTTCTGGGGCGGTTCGATTCTGCTGGTGGGAGTGGCGAATCTGATCTGGCCGGGGTACGGGCAAATGTTCCTTCAGCTCGCCGCTTCGATCTATCCGGGCTACCGCGGAGGCGCGTCGTTCGGGCAAGTCGTCATCGGCACTTTGTACGGGCTGGTGGATGGAGCGATCGGCGGCGCCATCTTCGCGTGGCTTCACAACTGGCTCACGACGTTCTTCCGCCCGGCTGCGTGAGCCGGGCGTTTGCCGACCTGCCCATCGTCGTGGCCGGTCCGGAACGCCGCTCTCAACGTAGGCAGCCCGATCAAAGCGGAATAGACTGCCGGTTCTTGTCCAGCGGAGGACCCACAGTGAAAACGTTCAAAGCAGGTTTGGTCATGGCGCTTTCATCGCTCGTCTTCAGCGCCCAGAGTCCGGCGGCGACCTTCGTGTACGTATCGAACGCGGAGGACGGCGACATCGGCATCTACACCCTGCAGCCCGACGGGTCGCTCCAGCCGGGCCCGCGCGTCAAGGCCGAGAAGGTGGTGATGCCGATGTCCGTCAGCCCGGACAAGCGCTTCCTGGTCGCCGCGGTCCGCTCGAAGCCCTTCTCGGCGTACACCTACAGCATCGACCGCGGAACCGGCGCGCTGACCCTCGTCGGCACCGGGCCGCTCGCGGATAGCTTCCCGTACATCTACCACGATCGCTCGGGGCGCTTCCTGCTGGGCGCGTCCTACGGCGGGCACCTCGTGAGCGTGAATCCGGTCGGCGCCGACGGACGCGTGGGCGAGCCGATGCAGACGATTCCGACCGCGCGCAACGCGCACGCCATCATCACCGACCGGACGGGCCGCTTCGTCTTCGTGCCGCACCTCGGCACCGACCAGATCTTCCAGTTCGTCTTCGACCAGCGGAGCGGCCGACTCACCGCGAACACGCCGCCGGTGGTGCAGCTCAAGGCCGGCACCGGACCGCGCCACCTCATCACCTCGCCCGACAACCGCTTCGTGTACCTGCTGAACGAGCTCACGGCGACGGTGACCACACTCTTGCTCGACGGCAAGACGGGGCTCCTCAAGGAGGTGAGCTCGGTTTCCGCGCTTCCGCCCGACAGCAAGCTTGTCCCCGGCGGGGCGCGCGGCCCCGACGCGCCGAAGCGCAACCGGGACAACGACATCTGGGCCTCGGATCTTCACCTGACGCCGGATGGGAAGTTCCTGTACGCCGCGGAGCGCACCAGCAACTCGCTTGGCGCCTTCAACGTCGACTCCTCCACCGGCAAGCTCACCTACATCGGCAGCACCCCCACGGAGAAGCAGCCGCGCGGCTTCCGGATCGATCCCACCGGGCGCTTCATGGTCGTCTCCGGCGAGAAGTCGGACACGATCTCCGCGTATTCGATCGACGCGTCGAGCGGCGCCTTGAAGCCGATCGGCAAGTACCCGACCGGCAAGGGCTCGAACTGGGTGGAGATCGTCGCCTTCGATTGACGGCTTACGAGTACCAACAGGAGGAAAGTCGACCATGAATATACTCAGCTGCATTCATCGCCTGGGCATTGCGCTTGCGGCCGCGGCGGCCGTGTTCGCTTCCGTCACGGCCTCGTCGCAATCCTTTCCGGCCCGGCCGATGGAGATGGTCATCCATACCAATCCCGGGGGCGGCCAGGATATCTTCGGCCGGCTGCTCGCGGAGATCAATACGCGCGAGAAGCTCCTGCCGCAGCCGTTCACGATCGTCAACCGGCCGGGGGGAAGCGGGACGCTGGCCTCGACGTTCATCAAGGGCAAGCGCGGCGACCCGTACTACCTGCTTTCAACCTCGACCACGATCGTGCTCGCCCTGGCGCAACGCCCGGACCTGGGACTCGGCCTGGACATCTACACGCCGCTGGCGCTGTTCGGCTTCGACCTGCAGTCGGTCACCGTGCCGATCGACTCCAAGTTCGGGACGTTCAAAGATCTCATCGACGCGGCCAGGCGCGAGCCCAACTCCATCGTCTGCGGCATCGCTTCGGCCACCGGAACGGCGCGGCTGCTGCTCTACCACCTGGAGAAGGAGACCGGCGCCAGGTTCAAGTATGTTTCCTTCAAGAGCGGCAGCGATGCGATGACCGCGGTCATGGGCAACCACGTGCAGCTGACCACCGAGAACGTGAGCGAAGTCCTGGGCGCGGTGGAGGCGAAGAAGCTGAAGATCCTCGCGGTCCCCGCCGAGCGGCGCCTGGCCGGGCTGCCGGAGGTGCCGACGCTGAAGGAGCTGGGCTACAACATCCACGTCGGCGGCGGGCGCGGCTTCTCGATGCCGGCGGGAGTGCCGAAGGATGCCGCTGCCGTCATGGAGGCGGCGCTGGAGCGCGCCCACAAGAGCGCCCTGTGGCGGGACTACTCGACGAAGAACATGTACGAGGACACCTACATGGGCAGCGCGGCATTCGCCCAGTACCTTGCCAGGACCCTGCCGATGATCGGCGAGTTCATGGAGGCAGTGGGCGTCAAGAAGCCGTAACGGTTCTCATCTGAACGTTCGGGGTAGGAGGGCTGACTATGAAGGTCGCTCGCTTTGTCGTTGCCCTGGCATTGATGGCGGTCTCGGTTGGCGGCGCGCTGGCGCAGCCCGCAAAAACGGAGTTTCCGACCCGGCCGCTGCGCTACATCGTACCCTTCCCGCCGGGCGGCTCGACCGACATCATGGCCCGCATCGTGGCCGCCGCGCTGACCGACGGGCTCGGTCAAACCGTCGTCATCGACAACCGGGGCGGCGCCGGAGGAACGGTCGGCGCCGAGATCGCGGCCCACGCCACACCGGACGGCTACACGATCTTCGCCTGCAACATCGCCTCGCTCGCGGTGAGCCCGGCGCTCTACCGCAAGCTCAACTACGATCCCGTCAACGGCTTCACGCCGATCGGCTTTATCGGCAGCACGCCCAACGCCCTGGTCGTGCATCCCTCGCTCCCGGCGGCGACCATTCCCGAGTTCATCTCGCTCGCCAAGTCGCAGCCCGGCAAGCTCAACTACGGCTCGCCCGGCATCGGGACCTCGCCGCAGCTCACGATGGAAATGTTCAAGATAGCGGCCCGCATCGACGTCACCCACGTTGCCTACAAGGGCGCCGGGCCGGCGCTGGCGGCCACGATGGGGGGCCAGGTCGACGGGATGGTGTCCACCCTGCCGACGTTCCTCGCGACGACGCGCGCGGGCAAGATCCGGATGCTCGCCATCACGTCGCTCACGCGCTCGCCCGACGTGCCCGACGTGCCGACCATCGCCGAGTCCGGCTTTCCCGGCTTCGAGGTCATCTCGTGGCAGGGCCTGTGCACGCCCGCGGGGGCGCCGAAGGCGGCGATCGCGCGGCTGCGCCCCGCCCTCGCCGCGGTCCTCGCTTTGCCGGACACGCGCAAGCGTCTAGCGGACCAGGGTGTCAACCCCGGCGCGCTGACCGCCGAGCAGTTCGCGAAGTTCATCCGCTCCGAGCGGGACAAGTATGCCAAGGTGGTGAAGGACGTCGGCATCGAGCCGCAATGAGAAACCAAGCCGTCAAGGGTGGGGCTCCATGAAAGCGTCGCCTCGCAGGAAAGCTCGTCTGTCTCCGGCAGGCTGGCTATCCGTGGCGCTCGTTGCGGTGTTGCCCGCCGCGCACGCGCAGACGGGGAAATGGCCGGAAAAGCCCGTGCGCATCATCGTCGCGGCCGCGTCGGGCGGCGGCGACGATTTCGTCACGCGCCTCATCGCGCCAAAGCTCGGCGAGCTGCTCGGCCAGCAATTCATCGCCGAGAACCGGGTGGGGGTCGGGGGCATGATCGGCCAGACCTTCGTGCAGAAATCGGCCCCGGACGGCTACACGTGGCTGCTCGCCGGGGGCTCGATGGCGGGCGCGCGCCTCATCAACGCCCACGTCACCTATGACGTTCTGCGCGACTTCACGCCGGTGACGCTCCTCGAGACCTCGCCCTTCTTCATGGTCGTGCATCCCAGCGTTCCGGCGAAAAACCTGAAGGAATACGTCGCGCTCGCCCGGGCCCGCCCCGGCAACATGACATTCGCCACGCTGGGCGGGCAAATGCCGTATTGGAACGCGATGTTGTTCAACAGCATGGCCCGCATCAAGGCGGTCGAGGTCCCCTACAAGTCCCTGGCCGAGGCCGGCATCGACGTGATCGCCGGCCGGATCGACTATTACTTCGCGCCCTCGGCCCAGTATGCGGCCAACCAGGCGAGGTTGCGCGCGCTTGGCGTGACGAGCCCTGCGCGCTCTGCCATGTTTCCGCAAGTGCCCACGATCGCCGAGGCGGCGCTGCCGGGCTATGACCTGCCGGCGTGGCGCAGCATCATGGGACCGGCTGGAGTCCGCCGCGACATCGTCGATTCCCTCAACGCAGCGATCCGCCGCACCCTGGCCACGCCGGACATCCGCGACAAGATGCTCGCCGCCGGCCACGAGCCCCAGCCGGGCAGCCCGGAAGAACTCGGAAAACGTTACGCGGCGTGGATGGCCATCTTCGGCAAGGTCGCGCAGGAGGCCGGACTCAAGCCGCAGTAGGCGGCGCGGCGGTATCCGCGATGCCCGCGATTGCCCGATGGCACGAGATGTGGAAGGAGCTGGGTGCGGCAAATCCCGACCCGAAGCTGCATGGCGAGCTCATCGCCCGCTACCGCGAGCCGCATCGCAAGTATCACACCCCGCGGCATCTCGACGAGTGCTTCGAAAAGCTGGATGACCTCCGCCCCTTCGCCCGCCATCCGGCGGAGATCGAGCTGGCGTTATGGTTTCACGACGCGATCTACAACGTGAGGCGGAAGGACAACGAGGAAAGGAGCGCCGACTGGGCGCGCACGAGCGCTGCGGCAGCCGGCGTCTCCGCCGACGCGTGCGAGCGCGTTTACTCGCTCATCCTGACGACCCGTCACAAGGCCGTGCCTGACGGCACCGACGCCGAGATACTCGTCGACGTCGATCTGTCGATACTCGGCGCCGCGCCGGAGCGGTTCGACGAGTACGAACGGCAGGTGCGCGGGGAATATGCCTGGGTTCCCGAATTCGTGTATCGGCGGGAACGCAGGGCCATCTTGAAGGAATTCCTGGCGCGCCCGCGGATCTTCAGCAGCACGCACTTTCGCGGTCGTTACGAACAGCAGGCGCGCTCGAATATCAAGCGCTCGCTCGAACGGTTGGCAGTCTAGCGGATCGCTCAACCCGGTCAGCGAAATGAAGATCTCGGTCGTCGTTCCCGCGTTCAACGAAGAGCGCTTGCTGCCCGGGTCGCTGCGCAGCATCCGCGCGGCCATGGAGGCATTCGACCGGCGCGGCTGGACGTCTGAACTCATCGTGTGCGACAACAATTCGACCGACCGCACGGCGGCGATCGCCCAGGAGGCAGGAGCGCACGTCGTGTTCGAGCCGGTGAACCAGATCAGCCGCGCGCGCAATACCGGCGCCGCCGGGGCAGGCGGGGACTGGATATTTTTCTTGGACGCCGATTCCCATCCCACCGCGAAGCTCTTTTCCGAAGCGGCCGACGCCATCGGCGCCGGGCGCTGCGTGGCCGGGGGCAGCACCGTCGCCTACGCGAACCCGCCTCGCGGCGCGGCGCTCGCGGTTGGAATGTGGAACGTGCTGAGCAGGATCACCCGCTGGGCGGCGGGGTCGTTCATGTTTTGCGAGGCGGCGGCATTCCGCGAGACGGGCGGCTTCAGCGAGAAGCTCTACGCCAGCGAAGAGATCGACTTCTTCCGGCGCCTGAAGCGCATGGCTCGCCGCGACCGGCGAACGATCGTGATCCTTCATCGCCATCCCCTGCTCACCAGCGACCGGAAGCTGCGGCTCTACGGCTGGCGCGAATTGTCCCGGTTCGCGCTCAAGACCATCGTGTCGCGCGGGAAGACGCTGCGGAGCCGGCAGGACTGTTTTGCGTGGTACGACGGCAAACGGTAGCCGAGACCGCGTCATGCCCGTCGTCCTGATCGAGAATTTCCGCGCGGTCTTCTACGCGCCGTTCTACGCCGCCTGCGCGCTCGGGGCGTACGAGGC
>JAHZNX010000273.1 GCA_020028375.1 Betaproteobacteria bacterium
CGACGGCAAGCTGGTCAATGCCTCGGTCGAGCTCACGAACAGCGTCGTCTTCATCGACACGGCGAGCGGCGAAGTCGCGTTCAGGATCAAGATCAAGGGGGAGAATCCCGAGCACGCGGTGTTCTCTCCCGACGGGCGTTTCGTTTATGTTGGCGCCGAGGAGGACGACAAGCTGGAGGTCATCGACGTCGCGGCGCGCAAGCTGGTGGCGCAGCTCACCGTGGGGACGCGCCCAAGAGGCATCGCCTTCACGCCGGACAGCGCCAAGGCCTATGTCGCCTGCGAGCGGGCGGATACCGTGTACGTGCTGGACGCCCGGAGCCACAAGATCTTGCGCACCATCAAGGCGGGGCTACGCTCCAACGGCCTGACCATGCATCCCGACGGCAAACGCCTCTACCTCACCAACGGCGGCGACGGCAACGTCATGGTGATCGACACCGCCACCGACCAGGTGACTGCGACCGTCAAGGTCGGCCGGCGCCCATGGAACATGGCGATCACCCGCGACGGCGCCAAGCTCTACGTCGCGAATGGCAGATCGAACAGCGTGTCCGTGATCGATACCGCCAAGCTCGTCGTCATCAAGGAAATCCCGGTCGGCGACACGCCCTGGGGCGTGCACATTCTCGACTGACTCACAGGACGGCGTAGTTCAACATCATCATGCCGTCCTCGTGCTCCAGGTTGTGGCAGTGGAGCATGTAGCGCTGGCGGCCGCGGAATGCCGCGTCCTCCGGCAGCGTGAAATCGAGCGCGAGCCACACCGTTTCGTTGGGCCAGACCACGACCGTATCCTTGACGCCGAGATCGGTCGGCAGGCGCCCCGAGCTTTGGCTGGCGAGCCGGCGCGCCGGGCCGAACGTGCCCTGGCGCCGCAGGACGCGGAAGCCGAAGCCGTGCAGGTGCATGGGGTGCGGCATCGAGATGGGGCTGTTCCTGAGTTCCCACACCTCGCGCGCGCCGCGACCGACCGAAAAAGCGATTTGGTCCATTTGGTACGGCGTCTGGTCGATCAGGAAGCCCAACCGCTCGTCGAAGTCGAGCCGCAGGCGCCGGGGCGCGGCGTCGGCCGCCGCAGCCGCCTCCGGGAGCGTTGAAATCTGCGCTGGCAGCGGCGGTGGCGCAGACCCCCTGGCGCCAGTAACGCCCAGCCTGAACAGTGCGAGCTCGGCGCCGTCGGGGAGAAAAACAGCCGTATCGCGCGTCGTCGCAGGGGCACAGACTTTTTCGGCGGCGAGCGGCGGGTAATGCTCACGCGTTGGATGACGGTGCGCAAGCCGTCCGCCGCGCGCCTGATGGCGCGGATCGAAGGCCAGGCTCACCGCGGAGATTTCCCGGCGCCCCGCGACATCGATCGCGACATCCACGCGTTCGGCGGAATAAACGAAGACCTGCTCCAGGGCGATCGGGGCGGCCAGCAGCCCGCCATCGGTGCCGAGCAGGTGAAAGGGAACGCTTGCCTCTCCGTCACGGAATGCGAGCAGCAGCCCGCGTGCGTTGCAGGCGTTGAGCAACTGCAGCCGTACCCAGCCGTTCGAGACCGGCGCCTGCGCGTCCAGCGCTCCGTTCACGAGCGCCCGGTTGCCGAACCAGCCGTGCAGGCAGTCCTCCGCGGACGGCGCGTACGGGCGCAGCGATCCCAGTTCAACGCGCGCGTCGGCCACCGCGAGAGCAAGCCGGTTTCCCGGCACGAGCGCGAGTGCCGTGTCGAGTTCCGCGTCCTCGGCGTCGGTGACGACGAGCAGACCTGCAAGTCCGGCGTGGACCTGCTCAGCCGTGAATCCGTGCGGATGAGGATGAAACCAGTAGAGCCCCGCCCGGTTCCTTATTTCGAAGCGCAGCGTCTTGCTTGCCCCGGGTGCAATCGCCTCGAATCCGGCCCCGTCCTGTCCTTCCGTCAGCGTAAGCCCGTGGAAGTGGATCGTCGTGGGCTGCGGCAGCCTGTTCTCGACGATGGCGTCAAAGCGATCGCCGCGCCGCGCCACCAGCATCGGATACGCAACCCGCTCTCCGCCCAGGTCGGCAACGTAGCGGCAGCGGCCGAGCACTGGATCCGAGCGCTCGACGATCACGCGCCGGACCGCGCCGAGCGGCACGACGGCGCCCCCGGCGAGCGCGGGAAGCGGCGTGAAGGCAAAGCTATCTGGGGAGCGCCAGCTGGCCGCTGCGCCGAAAGACGCCGCGCTGGCCGCAAGAAATCGTCTCCGGTTCAATCGGGATTCGTCGTTAGGGCGGCCGGGCGCATCCGTAACCTGTGCTCACTCGCCGCCGGTGCTAGCGCAGTCCGGCGAGGAAGTGGCCGAGGTCCTCGATATCGCGGTCCGCCAGGGTTTTCGACACGCTGGCCATGTTCCCGGCGTCGTTGGTGCGGCGGTAGGCTTTAAAGTCCCTCAGCTGCTTGACAGTGTACTGGTAGTGCTGGCCGGCGACGCGCGGGATCTCGTTCTGGCCCATGAATCCGCCCAGGTGGCACATGGTGCACAACGTTTCTTCGGCTTTGGCCTTGCCGCGCCTGGCGCGCGCCTCGTTGACCTTGAAGTCCGGGGGGCGCAGCCGTTGCGCGGCGAAGAATGCCGACAGGTCGAGCATGTCGTTGCGCGAAAGTTTCGCGACGAACGGGTCCATGGTGGGGTGCTTGCGGCGCCCTTCCTGGAAGTCCTTGAGCTGCAGGTACGTGTAGCGCGCCGTCTGTCCCGCCAGGATCGGGAACTGCGGATCGGTCGAATTCCCGTTCGGGCCGTGGCAGGCGATGCAGGCTTCCGCCTTCTTGCGGCCGGCCTCGACATCCTGTGCCTGCGCGGTGCCGCAGGAAAGCAGGGTGAGCCCTGCAATCGCGCGCGCCAGGCTCCGATTCGGCATCACGAATCCTTTCGCAAAAAAAGAGGCCGCCCGCGGGCGGCCCCCTTCTTGCCGCCAGCGCGGTCAATCGCCGAGCGCGTACACGAACACGCTGTTGCCGCGCTTGAAGTCGAGCTGCGTATTGCCGCCGCAGCCCATGGCGACGTACTGCTTCTTGCCGACCATGTAGGACACCGGCATGGCGTTGGCGCCGGCGCCGCAGTTAAAGCTCCACAACTTCTTGCCGCTCTTCGCGTCGAGGGCGTTGAACTCCCCGTTGCCTTCGCCGAAGAACACCAGCCCGCCGGCAGTGGCGAGCGCGCCGCCGATCAGCGGCTGCTCGGTGTCGTACTTCCACTCCATCTTGCCGGTGTCGACATTGACCGCCGCCAGGCGGCCCCACTGCTTCTCGCTCGCGATCGCCTTGAACGCGCCGCCGAGCCACAACTTGGAGCCGCCCGGGTATTTGGCGGCTTCAACGTGGTAGGTCATCGGCTGGTGCAGGTTGAGCACATAGGTGAGGCGCGTCTCCGGGTTGAACGCCATCGGCGACCATTCGACGCCGCCGTTGGCGCCGGGCAGCATGCGCGCGCCCTGCGCGGTGGGCAGCACCCACATGTTCTCCTGCGGGATCAT
>JAHZNX010000274.1 GCA_020028375.1 Betaproteobacteria bacterium
GTGCCCGCGCCAGTGGGCGGGGTGGTGGGAGCTAGGCGTTCCGATGTAACCACCCCGTCTGCTTCGCATCCACCCCTCCTTGAAAAGGAGGGGAGTACATTAGGACCCGACATTTTGGTTAGGCGCTTTAAGGCGGAAGGATGAAGGATGACCTGACGCTCGAGGAGATCCGCGGGATGGCCGCGGCGATCGGCCTGACGCGTCTGACCGACGAGCATCTCCAGCAACTCCTGCGCGCAACCCAGGCCGCGCGGGCGCGCCGCGCGGCCCTCCCCATCGCGACCCTCGGTCCCGCCGACGAGCCGGCGCACGTTTTCCGTCCGGACGACGGAAAGTGACCGACCTCGCCTGGCTCACGGTCGCGGAAGCGGCCGAGCTGCTGCGCGGCAGGAAGCTCTCGCCCGTCGAGTACGCAAGAGCCCTGATCGCCCGCGTCGAGCGGCACGACGGCAAGCTCAACGCCTTCCTGCGCTTCACGCCCGAGCTCGCCCTCGAGGACGCCCGGCGTGCCGAAGCGGAGATCGCGCGCGGCGCCTGGCGCGGCCCGTTGCATGGCGTCCCCTATGCGCTCAAGGACATCATCGACTACGCGGGCCTGCCCACGACCGCGCATTCGAAGATCCTGAAGGACAACGTCGCCGCGGCCGACGCGCCCGTCGCGGCAAAGCTCAAGGCAGCGGGCGGCGTCTTCATGGGCAAGCTCGCGACGCACGAGTTCGCCATCGGCGGGCCCTCGTTCGACCTGCCGTGGCCGCCGGCGCGCAATCCCTGGAACCGCGACCATTTTTGCGGCGGCTCCTCGAGCGGGGCCGGCACTGCGACGGCGGCGGGCTTCGTGCCGGCGGCGATCGGCACCGACACCGGCGGCTCGATTCGCAATCCGGCCTCGATGTGCGGCGTCGCCGGCATGAAACCCACGTACGGCCTGGTCAGCCGGCGCGGTGTGCTCCCGCTCGCTTTCTCACTCGATCACGTCGGGCCGCTGACGCGCACGGTGCGGGACAACGCGCTGGTGCTCGACCTCATCGCGGGCCACGACCCACTCGATCCGGGAAGCACCTCGCACGCGGGCGAAAAATGCACCGCCCAGCTCGACCGCGGCGTGAAGGGGCTGCGGGTGGGCGTCATCCGCCATTTCTACGCGCGCGACATGCAAGCCGACCCGGAAATGGCGGCGGGAATCGACGCGGCGGCGAAAAAGCTCGCCGAGCTGGGCGCGAAGGTGAGCGAGATCGAGACGGCGCCTCTCGGCGAGTACATCGCCTGCAACCGCACGATCATGACGAGCGAGGCTTTCGCGATCCACGAGCAGTGGCTGCGCGAGCGGCCGCAGGACTACGGGACGCTTGCGCGCGAGCGGCTCATGTCCGGCGCCTTCGTGCGCGCGGCGGATTACGTCAACGCGACGCGCCTGCGCCGCAAGATGGCCGACGCGTTCCACGCGCTCTTCTCCGGGATCGACTTGGCGGTGACGGCGAGCTCGATGGACCCGCCCTGCCGCATCGACGACCCGAAGGCGGTCGAGCACACCTACCTCCGGCAGGCGCGCGCGGCGTTCAACCTCACCGGCGGCCCGGCGCTGTCGGTGCCAGTGGGCTTCAGCAAGGCCGGCCTGCCGCTCGCGATGCAGATCGTCGGCAAACCCTTCACCGAGGCGCTGGTCTACCGCGTCGCGCAGGCGTATGAACAGGCGACCCAGTGGGTCGCGCGACATCCGGCACTGCCTACTGCGGCTTGAGTCCGACTTCCTTGGCGACTTTCGTGAAGCGCTCGATCCAGGCCGCGTAGCGCTTGGATAGCTCTTCCGGACTGCCCGGCTGGGGCTCGTGTCCGGCGACACGATGGCCGTGCTAACCTCCCCCGGTTTCGTCCATTGAAACGGAGCACGAGGCTCATGAAAACGATAGACATCCATGCCCATGTCGTCCCGGAATCGCTGTGGAAGGCGATCGACGCGAAGAAGGACTGGCACGGCTTTCGCCACGAGCCGGGCGAGGGTCTGGGCGCCATGGTGGGAGGCGGCATGCGCACGGGCTTCACCTCGCCCAAGGTGCGCTACAGCGTGGCGGAGCGCCTGAAGGACATGGACGCGCAGAAGGTGGACGTGCAGGTGCTCTCAATCCACACGCCGTTCGTCGGCTACCACCTCGAAGCGGCGCAGGGGCTCGCCATGGCGCGCGAAGTCAATGACGAGATCGGCGCGACGGTGCGGGGAAGCGCCGGGCGCCTGGCCGGACTCGCCACGCTGCCGGTGCAGGACGTGAAATCCGCGATCGGCGAGCTGGAGCGCGCGGTGACGAAGCTGGGGCTCAAAGGCGCCTCGCTCGACACGCAGGTAAACGGCGAGCAGTGGGACGAGCCCAAGTTCCTGCCGTTCTTCAAGGCCGCCGAGCAGATGAAGGCGGTGCTCTTCTACCATCCGCAGCCGCAGTACAACTTCCTCATGCAGCGGATCAAGCGCCACGGGCTCTCCAACAGCCTTGGCGTGATCCTGGACGACGCGATCGTCGTGGGGGTGCTGATCTGCGGCGGGGTGCTGGAAAAGTGCCCGGACCTCAAGGTCTGCATCGCGCACGGCGGCGGGCCCGCCTGCTACGCGATGGGGCGGCTCGACCGCAACTGGCACGACCGGCCGGCAACCCGCAGCACCCCGCAGCCGCCGGGCGCGTACCAGAAGCGGTTCTACTACGACACGGTAGTTCCCAGCGAAGAAGCGCTGCGCTTCCTGCTTGACCGGGTGGGCGCCGACCGGGTGGTGCTGGGCAGCGACTGGCCGTTCGTGCTGTGGCATCCCTCGCCGGTCGCGTGGGTGCAGAGTCTCAAGTCGCTGACGCCGGAGGAGAAGGAGAAGATCCTCTGGAAGAATCTCGCGGCGCTGCTCGACATCCGGTGACGCGGGGAACGAGCCACGGAATTTGGTGCTGAGCGGATCGCCTTCCGCGGTGCGCGGCGCACCCTCAGCTTTGCTGTCGCCGCGAGGCGACATGTTTGTATCAGTGATCCTTTACGCGGCGGCATTCGGCCGCCGGCGCGCGGCAACAAAGTAGAATCCACCGGATGTCCCGCCTCGGGAAATTGTGGCGGTATGTCCGCTTCGCCCTGCGCTCGGTCGACCGCAGGAAGTTCTGGCGGTATCTCCGCTACACCCTGCTCTCGGTCGCTCTGCTCGCGGCCAGCTTCACGCTGTACCTCGACATCCGCGTGCGCAGCGAGTTCGAGGGCCGGCGCTTTGCGCTGCCGGCGCGCATCTATGCCCGCCCGCTGGAGCTGCACGCCGGGCTGCGCATCTCGCAGGCGAGCATCGTGGAAGAGCTGCGGCAGGCCGGCTACCACGAGGCGCCGCGCGAGGGCGAATCGGGCTGGTTCGCCCGCGACGGCGACGGGCTCGAGATCGCGCTGCGGCCGTTCGTGTTCTGGGACGGGCCGCAGCCCGCGAAGCGCTTCCGCGTGGTGTTCGAGAACGGCGC
>JAHZNX010000275.1 GCA_020028375.1 Betaproteobacteria bacterium
GCGATCCGAGAAGCGCACCTTGTAGCCGACGGCGTGGCCGAGCGGGCTCGCGAGCTCGGAGGCGATGCGCGCGGCGACCGAGCGCGCCGCGATGCGCCGCGGCTGCGTGTGGCCGATCATGCCCGCGACGCCCCGGCCGAGCTCGAGGAGGATCTTGGGCAGCTGCGTGGTCTTGCCCGAGCCGGTCTCGCCGCACACGATCACGACCGGGTGCTCGCCGACGGCGCGCGCGATCTCCTCGCGCCGGGCGACGACCGGCAGCTCCTCCGGGTAGTTCGGGCGCGGCAGGTTGGCCCGCCGCCGCTCCAGGTCGATCGACTTCAGATCCTGAGACTGGAATTGAGCGTATAGAGGCCGGTGATCGCCGCCTGCGCGATGATATGGCCCTTCATCGCCGCCAGCACCTCCGGTCCCCTGAAGGCGCCGGCCACGGCACAGCGCGCCATGTCGAGCGCATAGAGCGTGAAGACGTAATGGTGTGGAATCGTATCGTTCCACGGCGGACACGGTCCGTCGTAGCCGAAGTAGTTGCCCGCCATCTCCTTGTTAGACGCGAACCACGCGGTGTAGTCGTTCAGGCCCTGGCGCGTGCCATGCAGGCTTTCCGGGCCGGGCTTGCCGCGCGGCTTGACGCCGCTCGAGAACTCGCCCTCCCTGATCTGCAGCGTCGCCGCCGGCAGGTCCACCAGCACCCAATGGTAGAAATCCATGCGCGGCAGCTGCGCGGAAATGGTGCGGCCTTCCTTGTTGACGTCTTCGGGCTTGCTGGGCACGTCCGGGTCATGGCAGAGCAGCACGAGCGACTTGGTGTTCACCGGCACGTCCATCCACTGCAGGTGCGGGTTGAGGTTCTTGGAGAGCGCCACGTGCGACCCGGGATCCGGCGCGCAGAACGCGAATTGGGCTGGAATCTTCTTGTTGCTGATGAAGGACTTGCTGCTGAGCCTCATGAACGTCTCCTACGCGGAAAGCAGGAGAATTATATACCGGCCGCCGGGTGAACGAGTGCATTCAGCCGAGAATCCCGCTCCGCCTTCGGTAACGCCGCCAACTCCTGCACCGCGGCGTAGAAGCGCGCAAGGCTGCCGCCTTCGCGCGCGAGCAGCGCCTCGAACGCCGGGACCTGCTGCGAATAGACGGCGACCGAGGCCAGCTGCGCGTTATTGGGCGTGCCGGCGAACCAGGAATCGTAGCCGGTGAATCCGCCCCACCCCGCCTTGAGCGATCGGTACTCGGATGCGAGCTCCGCGAAGATCGCGCGCTTGCGATCCCGCATCGCATCCGGCGCAAGGCGCGTGCGATAGAGCGCGTCGAGCCGCTCGCGGTACTTCTGCACCAGGCCAGAAAACTCCGCGCGGATGCGCCGGCGCTGGTCGAATTGCCGCAGCTGCTCCGCGTCTCCGCCGACCGCGAGCCAGCGCCGCACGCCCTCCTGCTCCACCGCCACCGCAAAGGACTCGTTGAACACGGTGTCGTCCCGCGCGTAGGCGACCTGGTGCGCGAGCTCGTGGAAAATCAGGCGCGCGATTTCGGTGTCCGGGTAATGGATGAAGGTATTGAGCACGGGATCGGCAAACCAGCCCAGGGTCGAATAGGCGGGCACCCCGCCGATGTAGACGTCGTACCCTTCCCCCGCGAGCCCCGCGGAATACCGCTCCGCATCCTCCCTGGCGAAATAGCCGCGGTAGCTCACGCACCCTGCGAACAGTAAGCACGACTGACGCGGTTGCACCGAAAACTCCGGCGCGGCGAACACGTTCCACACCACGTAGGGCCGGCCGAGGTCGGCGTAGCGGCGGTAGCTCGCGTTGTCGGGAAGACCCAGCTCGCGGCTCGCGAACGCCCGGATCTCGAGCACCCGCGCGAGCCGCTCTTTCAGTGCCGTCGGTATTGCCGGATCTGCAATCACTTCCTCGACCGGCCGCTCGCGCCGCCAGATGTCGAGCTGCCCGCCCACCGACTGGAAGTAGTAGCCGACGTTCGCGCACCCGCTCAGGAGCAGGGCGAGGCACGCGGCGACGATAAGAATTCCGATTCTCTTGGCGTCTTGGCGGTTCATTGATGGACAAAGGCCCCATCGCGCAGGAACGCACAGACCTGCCGCACGACGGCGCGCGAGGTCAGCATGCCGAAGTGGTTGACGTCGAGAACGATGTGATCGCGCATCTCGGGCAGGCGCGTTTCCGCGACGCTCACCACGCCGTCGCTCGGCGCGGGCAGGTCGGGCGCAATGATGCGGCCGATGCCGACCGGCATGTGGCCCGCGACGACGCCGATCTCCCGCCTGCTCTCGAATCCCCCGTGAGCCGCCTCATGCCACTCCAAGGCGCTCCGGCCGAGCGCCGCGCGCCCACCGGGCAGCCGCGCGAGCCGCCGCGCCGCGAGACTCCCGGCAACGGGCGAGCCGAGCAGCACGGCGCGCCCCGGCGCGAGGCCCGGCGCGCGCTCCAGCATGCGCAGGATGATCAGCCCGCCGAGGCTGTGGCCGACGAAATGCAGCCGCGGCGCGGCGATGCCGCGGCTGAAGCGCGCGAGGCGCTCGGCGTTCTCCGCGAGCGTGAGCCGCATCGAGGGATAGGAATAGGCGAGCGCGCGGTAACCGCAGCGCGCGACGCGCCGCCGCATCAGCTCCATCACGATGCCGTGCACCCACAGGCCATGTACCAGCACTACGGTTTCCATATCGAGAGGCGCAATCCACGACCTTCGCGTTCACGCGGAGGCGCCGCGATACACCGTAACCTGGTCCGCGGCGAGGTGGCTGATATCACCCCACAGCTCGAGCCGCCACGCGCCGCCGCCGTAGCCGAAGACATTCAGGCTCGCGTTGATCAGCGGGACCGGGCGCCGCGCCCCGTGGTCGAGGCCGTGCGCCGCACGGTAGAGCGAGTCGAGCACGAGTCCGTGCGTGACGACCACGACCTCGCCGCCAGGGTGGCGGCCGGCGATCTCGGCGAGGCAGCCGATGCAGCGCCCGGTGAAGCTGCGCGCGCTCTCGCCGCCGGGCACCGCGTAATCCGGGTCGCGGCTCGCGAAGCGGGCATGCTCCTCGGGATAGCGGGCGACGATCTCCTCAGCCGTGAGCCCCTCGAAGATGCCGAAGCGGCGCTCCTGCAGCCGCGGATCCGTCACGGCTTCGAGTCCCGTGAGCTCGGCGATGGCGCGCGCCGTGTCCCACGCGCGGGCGAGATCGCTGGAGTAGAGCGCGGCAAAGGCGCGGCCCGCCAGCCGCCGGCCCAGGGCCCGCGCCTGCTCGCGGCCCACGTCCGAGAGCGGCGTGTCGGTGGTGCCCTGCATGCGCTTCTCGCGGTTCCACGCGGTCTCGCCGTGACGGATCACGATCAGCGTCGTTTCTCTCATTGCTTCTCCAGAAACGCCGCGATGCGGGCGACACCCTCCTGCAGCCGCTCGATCGAGTTGGTGTACGCGAAGCGCACGTGACGCTCCGGAGCGTTGGCGCCGAAATC
>JAHZNX010000276.1 GCA_020028375.1 Betaproteobacteria bacterium
GCTCCTCAACCAGGCGCGCGAGACCGCCAAGACGGCGGATGCGGTCCCGAACAGGCCGGCGTGGCCGGCAATCCCGCCAATCGCGTACGCGTTCTCGTCATGCACTTGAGCTCGCACGACCCGCCCGCGCCAGGCGTCTTCCTCGGTCGGCGCCACTCTCCCCAGATCGATCGATTGACCGGGCGGTTCACCGGCCAGCGCCCCGCGCGTTTCGATGAAAAACAGCGGTTCTGCACTGATCCGCGCATACACCCGATCCCGGCAGAACGCGGCGAGTGAACATCCCGCGATCCGCTCGACCAGGAGTCCCAACAGCATGAAGCCCAGATCGCTGTACAGACTCTGTGACCCCACAGGAGCGACCAAGGCCTCTTGGCGGATGAGGTCCAACACCGCGTGCTTGGCCGCCGCGCTGCCGAGGAACCCGGGCTGAGTGCGATCCTGCTCGGCAAGACGCTCGAAGAAGGGACGCCACGCCGGCAGCCCGGAGCTGTGGCTCAAGAGATGCGACACTGTCGCACCGGCCAGGGCCGACCCCTTCAGCTCCCCGAGCAGGTTCTGCAGCGGCTCTTCCAGACCGAGTCGCCCGTCCTGGACCAGACACAGGACGGCCGTCGCGGTGGCCAACGGTTTCGTCAAAGAGGCGAGGTCATACACTGTGTCCAGGGTCGCCGGTTCTCGTTCCGGGACGAGCGCGGCACAGCCGAACGCGCGCTGGTAGGCAAGGCGCCCGCGCACCCGGACGAGGAGGACCGCTCCGGGAAACACCCCGTTCTCCGCGGCCGACTGCATGGCGCTCGTGATGGGGTCAGACGCGCTCATCGTATGGCGCGACGGGAGGGGCGGTCGGGGCTCCAGCCCGCATTATTCATGAGCGCTTCTGCTGCAATCGCGGATTCGCTGCTGCGACACGCCTGCATGCGGCTTCCGCGGCATGCAGGCGGGCGGGCTCGCCGCTCAGTCGGTCAACGTACTCCCGGGAGTATGTCTCCCTCCCTCGCGCCTCCACGCGCCCGTCTCGCGACGCGACTGCGCGATTTCGCCACGAACCGTCATGAATAATGCGGGCTAGCGGTTGGAGCCGTCGGCGATCTTCTCGGGCCGGTCGGCTGGAGCGGGGAGCTGCTCGTCCCCCTCTTCGATCTCCAGCATCCGTTCAAAGGTCCGCAAGGTCGAGCGCAGGCGTTCGATCGCCATCAGCTTCTGCTTGCGCAGATCCGACAGATCACGTTGCGTGCCGGCCAGTTCCGCCTGTGCCTCCCGAAGCAATTCCCCGGCCTTCAGCTCGGCTTCCTTCATGATGAGCTCGGCGTCCCGCTGCGCGGCGTGCTTGAGGTCATCCGCGAGCCCCTGCGTCGTGACGAGCGTGTTCATGAGGGTCGCCTCGGCTTTTTTCAGCTCGCCGAGCTGCTGCTCGGCGGACGCCAGTTTCTCGCGCAGCACCGTATAGTCGCGATTCAGCGTCTCGACGGTCTGTGCCAGTTCCTCCAGAAACTGGTCCACGTCCTGCCGGTCATACCCTCTCAGTCGGACCTTAAACACCATTTTCCGGATGTCGAGCGGCGTGATCTTCATCGGTATCGCCTCTCAGTGCATGCGGGATGCCACATCGAACAGATTGCGGACGAGCGCGTACTGCAGGAAGAGGATGATGAGGATCGCGATGATCGGTGAGAGATCGATCCCCATCGCCCAGCCGAACCGGCGTCGGATCGGGTACAAGACCGGCTCGGTCGCCCGCTCCAGGAACTGCACGATCGGGTTCCACGGATCGGGGTTGACCCATGAGATCAGCGCGCGGGCGATGATCACGTACATATAGAGGGTCAGCACCCAGTCCGCGACGTGCGCCAGCCCTTCCAACACATTGCCGGCGAGAAACACTACTGTCCCATCTCTTCAGACCTCTTCGTGGCGGCTTCGACCGCAGCGATGAGGCAGGCCCTGAGCCTCCCCTGCTCCAGTTGATGGAGCCCCGCGATGGTGGTCCCTCCGGGAGAGGCCACACGGTCCTTCAAGCGTGCCGGATGCTCGCCTGTTTCGAGCAGCATGCGCGCCGCCCCCAGCACGGTCTGTGCGGCGAGGAGTTCAGCGACCGTCCGGGACAAGCCCATCTTCACGCCCCCGTCCGCCATGGCCTCGATCGCCATGAACACGTAGGCCGGGCCGCTCCCGCTCAGCCCGGTGACGGCGTCCATGAGGCGCTCCTCCACCGTCACCACCCGGCCGACGGCCTCGAACAAGGTGCGCACCAGGCCGGCATCCTCCTCCGTCACGCCCGGTCCAAAGGCCAGAGCGGACATCCCTTCACGAACCAGCGCCGGCGCGTTCGGCATGACCCGCACGATTCGAGCTCCGTGAGGCAGCCGTTGGGCAATCCGCCGGATCGACACCCCTGCCGCAATCGAGATGACCAGCCGGCCCGCCAGGTCGGCG
Organism: Betaproteobacteria bacterium; assembly: GCA_020028375.1. Classification (GTDB taxonomy): domain Bacteria; phylum Pseudomonadota; class Gammaproteobacteria; order Burkholderiales; family SG8-41; genus SG8-41. The sequence continues at coordinate 2,437 of JAHZNX010000276.1, forward strand.
GCGATCCCCGCCAGGACGGTGTCGAGGACTTGCGGCTTGACCGCGAACAGTACGACCTCGGCCCAGGATGCGGCCTCGGCGTTGTCCGACCCGACACGAATGCCGAATCGGCGCTTGACGACATCGCGGCGTTCGGCGCTCGAATCGGTCGCGAACAACGCAGCCGGGTCGGCCGAGCTCGAGGCCAGCAGGCCCGCAAGCAGTGCCTCCGCCATTTGGCCCGCCCCGATGATCGCGATCTTTTTCACAATCCCTCCGGGTTCTCCTAACGCTCCGGATCTCCCATACCCGTGACGCGTGACGCGTGACGCGTGACTGGTGTTGGCCGCGCCCCAAAGATGGCTGTCCCGACGCGCACCATCGTCGCGCCCTCCTCGACGGCGATCTCATAATCCTGCGACATGCCCATCGAGAGGTGATCCATGCGGACCCGGCGAAGGCCCGGGTGCGCCGCCGACCGGGCCAGCTCGGAGACCCGGCGGAAGTACGGTCTGGCCGCTTCCGGCTCCGAGGCGGGCGGCGGAATCGCCATCAGCCCCCTCACGGAGAGGTTCGGCATCCCATCCAACGCGGCCAGCGCATCGGGCACGGCGGAAGGGAGGAACCCCGCCTTGCTCGGCTCCCCGCCGATATTCACTTCCAGCAGAACGGGCTGGCAGAGCCCGGCCTCGCCCGCGCGGCGGTCAATTTCCGCGGCGAGTTCAACGCTGTCGAGTGCATGGATCATCTGAAACCGCCCAACCACGGCCTTCACTTTCCGGCGCTGCAAGCGCCCGATGAAGTGCCAGGCCAGATCGCCCCGAGGACCGAGCGCGGTCAGCTTGGGAAGCGCCTCCTGGAGCCGGCTCTCACCCAGAATCCTCACTCCGGCGTCGATCGCGAGGCGGATTCGATCCACCGGGACGGACTTGGTCGCCGCAATCAGGCGAATCGAGTCCGCCGGACGCCCGGCGCGCTGCGCCGCCCGCCGAATGTTTTCAAAGACGGTTTCGACGTTCCGCGCGATGGCATCCGAATCGACT
>JAHZNX010000277.1 GCA_020028375.1 Betaproteobacteria bacterium
AGCACCATCGCCGAGCGGATGTCCTGCAGCGAATCCACCGGCGGTACCGGGAAGTAGCCGCCCTTGATCGGCGCGCGGTGGCCCATGTTGCCGCCCTCGAATTCCTCGCCGGAGGACCACGGCGCCTCCTCCGACTTGATCTTGTAGAACGCCTGGCCCATCTCGATTTTCCAGGTCACCGAGTCGAAGACAAAGAACTCGGGCTCGGGGCCGAAGTAAGCGGTGTCGGCGATGCCGGTGGACTTGAGATAGGCCTCGCCGCGCTTGGCGATCGAGCGCGGATCGCGGTCGTAGCCCTTGCCGTCGGAGGGCTCGATGACGTCGCATGTGAGGAGCAGCGTCGGCTCATCGGTGAAGGGGTCCATGCGCGCGGTGTCCGGGTCGGGCAGCAGCACCATGTCGGAGGCTTCGATGCTTTTCCAGCCGGCGATGGAGGAACCGTCGAAGTAGTGCCCGTCGCTGAACTTGTGCTCGCCAAATGCCGATACCGGCACCGACACATGCTGCTCCTTGCCGCGCGTGTCGGTGAAGCGCAAGTCGACGAACTTCACCTCGTTGTCTTTGACCATTTTCATTACGTCCGCGACGGTTCCCATCGAGCTCTCCTGAGTTGATTGTTATAGCGAAAATCCGGCAATCCGGGCCTTCCTGTTGAGCAGGAATTATGCCAAGCGTTTTTGTGCGAAACGCATTGTGCCACAAGGGGTTTGTTTCACCCACCCGCTTTCTTCCGCACCAGATTCGTGCCCGGGCGAGCATTGTGCACCATATTGGTGCGGCGGGGCTATGCTTCCGGGTCGGATAGAATAGCCGTTACTTTCCAGTCGCATAGGCTCGCATGAGTGAGCGCTTGCTGCGACGTTGATGAGCGAGGCCCGCGAAATGACTGTCGCCGAAATCCTTCAGAAAGCCGCCGCGCGCGGGCGCCAGCTCGGCCTGCCGTACAGCGGGGCACTGACGCCGGCCGAAGCCTTCGAGGTGTGGCGCAACTCGCCCGGCGCGAAGCTCGTCGACGTGCGCACCCGCGCCGAGTGGGATTACGTCGGTCGCATACCCGGCGCCGTCGAGATCGAGTTGCTCACCTATCCCGGCAGCCGGCCGAACCCCGGGTTCGTGGCCGAGCTCGCGAAAAACGCGGACAAGGGGGCGCCGGTGCTCTTCATCTGCCGCAGCGGCGGGCGCTCGCACAACGCCGCCATGCTCGCCCAACAGGCGGGCTACGCCGCGAGCTACAACGTGCTGGAAGGCTTCGAAGGCGATCGCGACGCCCAGGGTCACCGCAATACCACCGGCGGATGGCGGGTCGCGGGACTGCCCTGGACGCAGTCCTAATCCGGGCTCCAGTCGACGAGGCCGGCATATCCCGTGGCGAGGACGATCGCCCCGAAGGCGATGCGATACCAGGCGAAGACGCTGAAATCGTGGCTCGCGATGTAGCGCAGCAGCCAGCGCACGCACAGGAACGCCGAGACAAACGAGACGATAAAGCCGACGGTGAAGACGCCCAGATCGCCGGCGTCGAAGAGCCCACGATTTCGGTAGAAGTCGTAGGCGCCCGCCGCGATCAGCGTCGGCACCGCGAGGAAGAACGAGAACTCGGTCGCAGCCCGGCGCGACAGCCCGAACAGCATGCCGCCGATGATCGTCGCGCCCGCCCGCGACATGCCGGGAATCAGCGCAAACGCCTGCGCCAGGCCGACCTTGAGCGCGTCCTTCCACGTCATGTCGTCGACCCGCTCCACCGCCGTCCGCCGCGGCGAACGCTCCACCCAGAGGATGATCAAGCCGCCGAGAATGAATGCGGCGGCGACGGGGACCGCGTGGAAGAGGTGCTGCTTGATGGCGCTCCCGAAAGCGAGCCCGAGCACCGCCGCCGGCAGGAACGCCACCCCAAGATTAATTGCGAAGCGCTGAGCCGCGGGATCACGATGCAGGCCCGCAAGCACGCGCCCGAAGCGGGCGCGGTATTCCCAAATGACTGCGAGCATCGCCCCGCTCTGGATCACGAGCTCGAATACCTTGGCTTTTTCCCCGGTGTAGCCGATCACCTGACCGGCGATGATCAGGTGCCCGGTGCTGGAGACCGGCAGGAACTCGGTGAGACCTTCGACGACGCCCAGGATGACGGCTTTGAGATAGAGCGCGAGATCCATGCGCGCGCTATTCTACTCGACCGCTCCGGCACAGTAATGAGTAATGGGTAATGGGTAATGGGTGAACGGCAGGACTCGCTCACGCATTACTCATTACTCATCACCCATTACCGCTCTATTCGTAGCGCAGCGCCTCGATCGGCAGCAACCGCGAGGCCTTGCGCGCGGGATAGAAGCCGAAGAACACGCCGACGACCGCAGCAAAACCCGCCGCGAGGACAATCGCCTGGGCGTTCAGCTCGGTCCGCCACTCGGCGAGGTGGCCGACCGCGTACGATCCGCCCACGCCCAGCAGGATGCCGAGCAGCCCGCCGATCAGGGCGAGCGTCACCGCCTCCACCAGGAACTGCGCCAGGATGTCGCGACCGCGCGCGCCGACCGCCATCCGCAGCCCGATCTCGCGCGTGCGCTCGGTGACGGAAACCAGCATGATGTTCATGATGCCGATGCCGCCCACGAGCAGGGAGACCGAGGCGATCGCTGCGAGCAGAAGCGTCATGATGCGGCTCGATTGCTCCTGCGCCTGCAGCACCTCCGAGAGGTTGCGCAGCGTGAAGTCGTCGTCCTGCCCCGCCTGGATGCGGTGGCGCTGTCGCAGAAGGCTGCGGATCTGCTCCTCGGCCTGCGTCATGTCCTCGCCGTCCCGGATCTTGATCGAAACCGACCCGACACCGCGGTGCCTGGCGGTTCCCCCGCCCAAAACGCGGTTGCGGGCCGTGGAGATCGGCATCAGGATCACGTCGTCCTGGTCCTGCCCGATCAGGCTCTGGCCCTTGCGCTCCAGCAAGCCGATCACGGTGAACGGCACCTTGCGGATGCGGATCACCTGGCCGATGGGATCCCCGTCCCCGAACAGGTTGCGCGCCACGGTTTCGCCCAGCAGCGCCACCTTCCCCGCACCGCTTAATTCCGCCGGCTCGAAGCTCCTGCCGGCCGCGATGAACCAGTTCCGCGCCTCGAAGTAATCGGGCGTCACTCCGTAAAAGACCGTAGCCCAGTTGCTGGTGCCCGCGACCACCTGGCCCGTGCCGCGCAGCGCGGGTGCCGCCGCCTGCACCGCTGCGACCTCGCGCTGGATCGCGTAGGAGTCGTCCTCGGTCAGCGAGGGGCGCGAGCCTGCGCCCATGCGCACCCCGCCGCTCGTCACCGAGCCGGGCATCAGGATGATGAGATTGGTGCCGAGCGTCCGGATCTGGTCCTCGACCCGCGCCTGCGCGCCGCTGCCCACCGAGATCATGACGATGACGGCGGCGACCCCGATGATGATGCCGAGCATGGTGAGCGTGCTGCGGCCCTGCGCCCTTCGCGGGTCGCATCCCCGGAAACCGGGGCGCGTCGAGGGGCGGAAGAGGAGCCCTCTGGGATCTGACCCCCGGCGGCGCGCATGGATCGGCGGTGCGACACGCTCATGATCGGCTCCACGGTCGCATCCCCGTAAACGGGGCCCCTGCTCCACGTTCCGCCGATCCCTGCTCCGCCGCTCATGCCGCTTCCTTTTCAAGCTCGCGCAGCATGGCATGCGCGTCGGCGGGCTGCGCCACCCGCTGGTCGTCGAGCACGTGGCCGTCGCGGAAGTGGATGATGCGCGAGGCAAACGAGGCGATGTCGCGTTCGTGCGTTACGAGCACCACCGTCAACCCTTCCCGGTTGAGCTGCTGCAGCGCGCCCATCAGCTCGAAGCTCGTGTGCGTGTCGAGCGCGCCGGTGGGCTCGTCGGCGAGGATCAGCACCGGATTGTTGACCAGCGCGCGCGCGATCGCGACCCGCTGCTGCTGGCCGCCGGAGAGCTGCTGGGGATGGTGCCCGGCGCGATCGGCGAGGCCCACCTGGGCGAGGCGCGCCAGCGCGCGCTGCCGGCGCTCCTGCTTCGGACAGCGGCTGTAGAGGAGAGGCAGCTCGACGTTCTCGACGGCCGTCGTGCGCGGAAGCAGGTTGAAGTTCTGGAACACGAAGCCGATGCCGCGGTTGCGGATCGCCGCCAGCGCATCGCCCTCCAGTCCCGACAGGCGCTCGCCCGCGAGGAAATACTCCCCGCTCGTCGGCGAGTCGAGGCAGCCGAGCAGGTTCATGAAGGTGGACTTGCCCGAGCCCGACGGCCCCATCACCGCCACGAACTCGCCCGCCGCGATATCGAGCGAAACGCCGCGCAGCGCCGTCACGGAGTAGCTCTCCATGCGGTACTCTTTGACGATGTCGCGGGTGACGATCAGGGACATGGATAATGGGTAATGGGTAATGGGTAATGGGTAATGGGTTAACGGCTGTTGAGGTTAGTCACTTCCACGCATTACTCATTACTCATCACCCATTACCGGTCTCTAGAAGCCGAAGCGTGGCCCGCCCTTGGGTTGCGCGCGCGCCGTTTTATCGGTGCGGGTTCCGATGACCACTTGGGTCCCCTCCTGAAGCACGCCGCCGACCACCTCGGTGTAGGTGCCATCGGCGAGCCCGAGGCGGACATCAACGCCCGTCAGCCTGCCGGTATCGTCGACGACCCACACGCGGCCACTCGTCCCCGCAGCGCGCCCCGCGCCGGCACCGCTCGCCGCCATCTCCTCGTAGCGCTTGCGCTGCTGGGTGTCTAGGATCTCGGCGATTCGCGCGCGCGACTCCGCCCGCAGCCGCTCGGACTGCCGGCGCCGCTCGGCCTTGTCCTCGGACGGGATCGCGCGGATCCGCTCGCGGGTCTCGCGCAGGATCTCCTCGAGCCTCGACTGCTGCTCCGCATTCAAGCTCAATTCCCGCGTGAGCCGTTCGCGGATCGCCTCACCGGCCTGCGGACCGCGCCCGCCCTTCGCCTCGTCCCCGGAGGCCTCACCTGGCACACCACCGTCGCCGCCCGCGGCCCGAGTTTCAGTTGTGCCCGCAGGCCGGAAACGCAATGCCGCGTTCGGCACCTTAAGCGCATTCTCGCGCGTGGCGACGACGATGCGCACGTTGGCCGTCATCCCCGGAAAGAGCTCCAGGTTGGGGTTGGAAGTCGCGATGACCGCGGTATAAGTCACGACGTTCTGCACCACCAGCGCAGCCTTGCGCACCTGTCCCACCGTGCCCTGGAACGTCCGTCCGGGAAACGAGTCCACGGTAAACGTCGCCGGCTGCCCCTCGCGGACGCGCCCGACCTCCGCCTCGTCGACCGAGACGTCGACCTGCATGCGGCGCAGGTCCTGCGCGATCACGAACAGCTCCGGCGCCTGCAGGCTCGCCGCCACGGTCTGTCCGGGCTCCACCGACTTCTTGACGACGGTGCCATCCACCGGCGCGCGGATGGTGGTGCGGTCGAGGTCCACTCTTGCCTGCGCGAGTTGCGATTCGCGCTGCTTCACCAGCGCCTCGACGTTGCGCACCTGGGACTCGCCCACCGCGCGCTGCGCCTGCGCGGTATTGACCAGCTCCTGCGCCGCGCGGAAGGCGAACTCCGCCTTGTCGAGCGCGGCCCCCGACACGAATTGCTTCTCGTGGAGCAACTTGTTGCGCTGGAACTCGCGCTCGGCATCGGCCAGGTTGACCTGCGCGCGCGAGACTTCGGCTTGCAAGGCCGCGACGTTGGCGCGCTGGGTCAGCACGGTGGCGCGCGCCGCCTCGAGGTCCGCCATCGCCTGGTTTACCCGCAGCGCGAACGATTCGGAATCGATGCGGGCGATGACCTGGCCCTTCTTGACCTCCGAATTGAAGTCGACGGTGATCTCCTTGATCTGGCCGGAGACCTGGGAGCCGACCTGGACCGCGGTGACCGGGTTCAAGGTGCCGGTGGCGGAGACGGCCGCAGTGATGGCGCCGCGCTCGACCTTGCCGAAGCGGTAGCCGGGGTCCGAGTTGCGCGCCCCCCACCAGCCATAGGCCGCCGCGGCCGCCGTCAATACCACGGCCACAACCGTCGTGCCGATGAGCCTCTTTCGCGTCATCTCCATGATTTGGCAAGCTGAACGCTTACCGCCTGCTGCTCACTGATTTAGAGAGGGAATTGTAGCCGAGGTGCCCGGGCGCGCCCACGAAAGCGGGCCCGGGAATGTAACAAAAGG
>JAHZNX010000278.1 GCA_020028375.1 Betaproteobacteria bacterium
GCAAGCAGGTCTATCTCGGGCTCGCGGGACTGTACATCGTCGAGGACGACGAGTAGATCGCGCTGCAGAAGGCGCTCGATCTCAGGCTCGGTGAAACCGACATTCCGCTGGTATTACAGGACCGGCGGTTCGATGACAGCGGCCAGCTGGTATTCGCGCCCACCGCCGACGAGAGATCCCAGGGCCACCTCGGCAGGGCGGTACTTGTGAACCTTACGCCGCGCCCGCATTTTCAGGCTGCGAACCGTATCTACCGCTTCCGCGTGCTTAACGGCTCCAACGCGCGCATGTTCCGTCTCGCCTTTCGCAGCGGCGAGCAGCTGCTCGATTATCAAGTGATCGGAACCGACGGCGGCCTGCTCGACCGGCCTCGCGCGGTGCAGGAAGCCTTCCTCGCGCCCGCCGAGCGGATGGATGTGCTGCTCGACCTGCGCCGCGCCGCAGTCGGTGACGCTGTCACGCTCGTCAGCCTGCCGTTCGACCCCATGCACCATGAAACGGGCGGCGGGGCGCAGGCCGGTGGCGACGAGCATGCGCAGCACGCGATGCATGGCGCAGGCGCGCCCGACTACGCACCGGACGGTTCCGAGCTGGAGCTGATGAAGATCGTGGTCCGTCGCAAGACCCACTTTGACCGCGCCATACCCCAGGCACTCTCGCGCCTCGATCCGCTACAAGACCCGGGCGGGAAGCCGCGCGTCGTCACCCTCGACCAGAAGAACGGGGTCTGGCGCATCAACGGTCTCACCTTCGATATGAAAGCGACACCGATCGTAGTGAAACGCGGCGCGACCGAAGTGTGGGAGATCCGCAACGCTGACCGCAGCATGCCCCATCCCATGCATATCCACGGCTTCCAGTCCCGCGTGCTCTCGCGCGAAGGAAGCCCGGAGCAACAGCGGCGGCTGGCGGTCGCCGAGAACGGGCTCGCCGCAACCGACCTCGGCTGGAAAGACACGGTGCTTTCGTGGCCCGGCGAGACGGTGCGCATCGTCACCGATTTCTCTCATCCCTTCCCCGGCGACCAGGTGTACATGGTCCACTGCCACAACCTCGAGCACGAGGACGGCGGCATGATGCTCAACCTCAAGGTGCAGACCTGACGCCGATCGAACGGCGCAGGATTCAGCGCAAGTCTGTTGCTCCATGGTTCCCGCTGCGCTGCGCGGTCCCTCCTCGCGCGCAGAGCGTTAGGATCGGGCCAGTATCGGTTCCGACCTGAACCTGGTACGGCGGCGAGCCGCAGTTCAGGCCCGGGTGTTGTTATAAAGTGGAATCCCGGCGCCAACATGATTGTGACGCCAGTGCTTGAGGATGAACTCGATGCGCGTGGAATTGACCCGCCGGCAACGCCTTGCGTGGGTATGGCTTCTCACGATCGCGACGCTCGTTGCCGTTGCCGTGCTGCCGCCGCTGGCTCAACCGCAAGAGTACCATCGGTTTGCCGATCAGCGCGCTGTTCTCGGTATAGCGAATGTTTTCGATACCATATCCAGTGTCGCGTTCCTCATTGTCGGCGCCTGGGGACTGATTTTCGTCTGGCAAGACCCAAAATCCCGGCACCCGGCGGCGTTCGCCGAGCCGTCCGAGCGACGCTTTTATGTCGTTTTGTTCGGGGCCGTTGCGTTAGCCGGCTTTGGCTCGGCGTACTATCACCTCGCGCCGGACAACGAGCGGCTGGCGTGGGACCGGCTGCCCATCGCGGTGGGTTTCGCGTCGCTTTTCGCCGCCACCATCGCCGAGCGCGTGAGTATGAGGGTGGGGCTGCAACTGCTGCCCGCGCTCCTGGCGTTGGGCGCCGGCAGCGTGCTCTACTGGCGCTGGACCGAACTTTACGCAACGGAGAACCTGTGGCCGTATGTGGCGATGCAGTTTTACTCGGCGGCGGCCATCGTGCTGATCGTCGTCCTCTTCCCGTCACGCTATACCCGCGAAACGGATGTGCTGGGCGCCGTCGGTATTTATGCACTGGCGAAGATCGCCGAAGCGCTCGATCAGGAGATTTACGCGCTTGGCAACATCGTCAGCGGTCATACGCTCAAGCACGTAATCGCCGCGATCGCCATTTACTGGATCCTGCGGATGCTGCAAAAAAGGCGGGCTGGGTTGCCGCGGTGAGCAGGCCGCGTGCAGAGGTCGCCTCCGGCGGCGAGGGTGGGGCCGGAGCACGAATACCGGCCGTGAAGCGGGCCGCCGGACGCTACGCGGCGCTCCGGGCTCGGGATCGGGAAGCGGCGCTAAACCGCGACGACGAAGTCGAATCTCGCGTCGCGCCCTCCGCCCTTGCGCACCACCTGCATTGTCAGCTCGCGGCGAAAGATGCGGTCGGAGCGGTTGCCGGGTTCGTCCGGAAAGTAAAGTTGGGTTGTCAACACGCGGCCACCCGGAGCGTGCACCTTGACGTGAATGTGGCGCGTGCGCCCCGGGTATTCGCCCGGTACGATGGTCTCCAGGCTGTAGCGTCCCTGGGTATCTGCAAAAACATGCCCGCGATAACGAAAGCCCCGGTTGTCGTATTCGCCGGCCTCGTCGCAATGCCAGAAGTCGAGCAGCGCGTTGGCCACCGGTTTGCATTGCGGCGAGAGCACGAGACCGACCAGCACGAGCCGTTCCACCTTGCCGCCCGGCTCGACGAGCGAGCTTCGCCGCGGCGAATTGGGGGTAAAAAAAGGGCCCGGGGTCTGTGACTGCGTGCGCTCGGGCTTTTCGCCGCAGGCCGGTGTCAGCGGCAACGACTGGCCCGCGGCGACGCCGGTCGACGCCAGCGGCAGCGCGAGCGCGGCGCGCAAGAACCTGCGTCGACCGGCCTGGTTACGTATAGGGTTCATGGCCCGTCCTTGCCTCACTTTCTGAGCTTGGCCCAGAGCTCGTCCAGCCGCGCATAGCGGCCGCAGCCGGTCACGTAGAACTTGTAGCGCACCGGGTTCTTCTGGTAGTAGTTCTGGTGGTAGTCCTCGGCGGGCCAGAACTCGCCGGCTTTGACGATCGGAGTGACGATCGGCTGCTTGAACGGCTTTACCATGTCCCACTTCGCCTTGGAGGCCTCGGCCAGCCGCTTCTGCTCCTCGTCGTGCCAGAAGATCGAAGGCCGGTATTGCGATCCGACGTCGCAGAACTGCCGGTCAATCACCGTGGGATCGTGGTTCACCCAGAACTGCTCGAGCAGCCGCTCGTAGCTTACCTTCTTCGGGTCGTACACGACCTGCACCACCTCGGTGTGACCGGTGCGGGCGGTGCTGACTTGCTCGTAGGTCGGGTTCTTAACGTGCCCGCCCATGTAGCCGGAGGTGGTCGAAATTACGCCGGGAACCTTGTCCATGGCCTCCTCGGTACACCAGAAGCAGCCGGCGGCGAAAGTGGCTTTGGCGAGTCCGGGCGCCTGGCCTTGGGCAAAGACAGGCTGCGCGGCCAACGCGGCCAGCCAGATCGGCAGGGCAAGA